>JAYSYI010000028.1:0-7756 GCA_043727665.1 Limnoglobus sp.
CGTCGGTCAATTCGAAACGTCGCATCGCAAAGCCCTCCATGGACTCGCTTTGTAACATTTCAGCCCGATTCGCAAAAGTCGAATGTCAACAGAGCCTAACTAAAATCATCGTGTTTGAACGGCGCACATTATTAAAGATCACCTGGGTTTCGACCAGCGATCGCGCAATCGGTAGCACGGGCGTTCGACTGCGCGATAGAGAATTTCCGCACCGGCGAACGCCAGCGCCACGGCGAGGATCGCTTGCCATTCTGTGGGTAGCACGTGCAATTTTTCGGCGGCGCGAATCGCTTCGGTGTGAACGAGATAGATCGAATATGCCCGCATCGCCACGAACGAGATGGCTCGCGATTTCACCGCCGTTCGCCAAAATGCGGTGGAGTTTGAGAGCACGATCCAACCTGCGAATAGTAGCGCCCAACCGCCGGTGCCCCAGTCGGGTAGCGTCCAACCGCCGTAGGTGCGGTTCCACGCGGCCACGAGAATCAGCAGCAGCGAAAGCAACGCCCAGATGCCCGATATTTTGCGCAACATGTGCCACATTCGCGAGCGAAATTCGGCGATCCAAGCAAGCATCACACCCGTGAGACACTGCACGAATACGACGTGGGTTTCGCGCATGTGATAGTCCGCGCTATGCGTGTAATACCCGAGAATGTGCGCGACAATCAGCGTCGCAACGGCGAGTGTCACGAGCGCGAACGCCCAGCGATAGCGGTGCGCGAACAAGATGGCGGGGGCGATCGCGAGGTAAAAATGTTCCTCGACGCACAGCGACCACGTCACGCCGAGGTACGGCATTTCGGGCAGGTAATTTTGCAAAAAGACGAGGTAACGCCAGTCGATGAGGTTCGTTTTTCCTTGCACGATGAGTTGGGCAAATGTCGCGAGCAGCACGGCATAATACGCGGGGAGTGTGCGTAGCCAGCGGCGGATCCAGAATCGTCTCACATCGACGCTGCCGGTCGTGTGAACTTCGCAAAAGAGTTGCGAACCGAGCAGCCACCCGCTGAGCACGAAGAATAAATCGACGCCCCGCCCACCGACGCTGAGCGAGTTCGCGAGCGGCGTACCCCGCGCAAACGAGTTCGCGATATGCGTGGCCAACACCATGAGAATGGCGAGTGCCCGGAGAAGATCGAGCGAAGCATTCCGAGGGTGCATAAAACAATCGCATGTGAAGTGGTCGTGGCCACCATAGCGGGATCGATATCGAGTGCGTAGTCAGTTCCCAAAACGAGCTTGGCTGCTGCAATCGTGAAGTGACCGTACCGCATCCGACTCGACGACATCGCCTGGCCCGACGCAGTCGAGCCGGAAGCGATGCAATCGGGGTTGAAGAAGGTTTGCCAGTATGCTGCGTCCGGCATCCCGCTCTACCGCCCCTTTGCCATTTTCCTGCGTTCGATTAATGGTTGAACAGGAACGCGGGGCTGTTCAGCAGTGCCCATGTCAGGTCTTGCGCACCGAGAATGCGTGCATCGCCCGGTGGGACTTTCGCGGCTTCGCCGGCGAGTAACTTGTACTCGTTGTCTTGCGCGAGGTAGCGGTTACGAATGTCGGCCACTTGTGCGGGCGTACGCTTGTCGGGTGCGATCTCTAGCATCGCGGACAAGTCGGCGGGCACGGGCGATGACAGCCGGATGCCCTTGTCACTCGTCACTGACAAGCGGAATTTGCCAACGTTGTGCGACGTCCCGAAATGCTGATCGAGCGTGAACGTCAGTTGCGAGCCTTCCTTGTCGGCAACCGCGCCTTGGACGGGGAACACCGCCGTGTGGGCGACGCCGAATTGCGCGGCAATGGCCCAACCCGTCGCCGGGTTGTTATCGATCGCGTTCTGGATCGGGAACGTGTCCTGCGCGAAAGTCGCTTGTGCATTGGCGAACTTCACGGGCTTCGCCTTCTCATCGGGCTTGGCCAACGATTTGTGCGTGGCTTTGAACTCGTGAAGTACGAAGTTCCCGTTCTCCGCTCGCCCCGGCCCCTTCGCGGGCAGACTCGGATCGGGTAGCACTTCGAGGCGTACGCCGGTGATCGTCGCGAGTTTCGTCTCCGCAACGATCGTGTACAGTTCGACCGTGTCTGTTTTCCCACTGACGAGCAGCGACATATCCGGCTGTTTGGCGAACGTCGCGCCGCTCTTTGCGGTGAACTTCGCGGGATCGAGAACGGTCCACGTTGGCGATTTCTGATCGCGCAGGCTCGTCTCCCACGACTTTTGTTTGTCGTCGATCAGCTTCTTGTATGCCTCGAACGCATTGGCCTTCTTGCGGTGTTCTGCGATGAGTAACAAGTGGTCCGGCCCCGCGCCGCGCATCGCCACGATGCCGGTTTCGATCTCCGCTTTCGTCGGGTGGCGGTTCAGCACCGAGAGGTAGACTTCCTCGACGACTTTCGCGTCGTCTTTTTCCTTGATCGTGAACTTCGTGATGTGGTTGTTCGGGTCGTGGACTGCGTCGCCGACGACTGGCCCCGACACGAATGCCAGGATCGGCCCAAGCATCATACCGCTCGAACGCTCGCACTCGCAAGCGCTCTCGCGCACTGGCTTGCCGAGCAGATCGAGGAACCCGCCGGGCAGTTCGATATTGCTATCGAGCAGCTGAGCGGCTCGCGCACCAACTGGCATCCCCGGCAGGTGCGTGACGCTGCCCGTCGTCTTGTACACCGCATCGTAAAGTGCCTCCGCCGGGAGTCGCCGCGCGATGGCATGGGAGAAGTTCGTTTCGTCGTCTTTGTTCCATTTATTCGACACGATCGACAACTGGTACGTCCGCGTTTTGCAGATCGTCTTGATCAGTTTTTGTACGTCGAAATTCGACTTCACGAAGTCGTCGGTCAGCTTCTCGAGCAGTTCCGGATTCGTCGCGGGGTTGCCCGCACGGATGTCGTCGACTGGCTCGATGATGCCGACGCCGAGCATGTAACTCCAGACGCGGTTCACGTAGCTGCGTGCGAAGTATGGGTTCTTCGCGGAGGTAATCCACTTCGCCATCTGGGCGCGGCGCGAACCCTCGGCCTTCACTTCTTCGGCATGGGTGAACGGGAATTTCGGTGGTGCGACGAGGTTGGTGCGGGCGTGTTTCACGTCGCCGGCTTTCGCATCTTCGATAATCTCGACGAGCGGCGTGGCCCCTTCGACGGCGGTGCCCCCGATACGCTGGCCCTTGTACTTCGGGTCTTCGCGGCGAGTGATCTGCGCGAAGTACGCACCGATCTGGTAGTACTGGTCTTGCGTCCATTTTTCGAACGGGTGATCGTGGCACTTGTTGCAGTTGAAGCGAATCGCGAGGAACAACTGCGTGGTGTTTTCCATCACCGCATCGGGGTCGCGGAGCGTCTTGAAGTACGCGGCGGGCGGGTTGTCGATATTCGAGCCTTGTGCGGTCAGGATCTCGTTCGCGAACTTGTCGTATGGCATGTTCTTCGCCACTGCGTCGCGTATCCATTTGCGAAGTGCGGTCGCGCCGTTGTCGCCGAGGAACTTCCGGTTGACCTGCATCATGTCGGCCCATTTGTTCGTCCATTGCTCGATGTAGGCATCGCTGCCGACAAGCTTGTCGATGAGGGCTTCGCGCTTGTCTTTCGATGGTTTCTCATCCGCGAGGAACGCACGGACTTCGTCCGATGTCGGCGGCAAACCGGTGATGTCGATCGTGACGCGACGGATGAATTCGGAGTCGTCGCACAAGCCGCTGAGTTGAATTTTCATCTTTTGCAGTTTTGCGTCGACGAGTTGATCGATCGGGCTGTAAACCGGTTGCGGCGTCCAGACGAATGCGGAGCGATCCCCCATCACGACGACGGTTGAGGCCGCATATGCGCCTTCATAGCGAGCCAGCATCGTCGTTTCGCCACGGCGAATACTGGTTGTCAGCCCCGTTTTGTCGATCGTTGCGACTTCGGTGTTGCTACTTTCGATGAACGTCTCGGCGGAAACATCGCGGGTTTTACCGTCGGTGTAAGTCGCGATGATCGAAAATTGCTGCTTCATGCCGATGACGGGCAACGATGGATTCTTCGGGAACAACTCGATCGACGCCACTTTGGGTGCGGTGAGTTCGATTTTCACACCGTCGGCGATCCACGCTTTGACGAGGTCATACGTCGGTTCGCCGGGCTGCCAGACGCCGCCGCCCATGTGCGGGACGATGCCCGCTGGCTTCATGAGCATCAGCGAGCGATCGGGTGCCGCGCGATTGAAGCGGCGACTTTCGAGGTCGTCGGTCAGTGAGCGGTGGTCGAAGATCGGGTCGTAGCCACGGAGGCTGAGTTTGAAGCCGTTTTTACCTTGTGCGCTACCGTGGCATGTTCCCGCGTTACAACCGAGCTTCGAGAGCACCGGTTGCACATCGCGCACGAAACTAACGTTCGGCGCGACCGTCTGATTCGCCACTGAAACAGGTACTTTCACGGTTTGGCCGTTGAAACTGATGGTCAATTCGCCACTGCCATCGGCCACCGGGCGGACTTGCCCGCTTGCCGAAACTTTGACCGCCGTGGGTGCGGTCACCTTCGCCAACCGCGTGACATCGACCATGTCGCCCGATTGCAAGTGTGCCGTCACGTTAAGTTGGGCATACGCGAACGGGTCGCCGAGCGCGATCGTTGCGGGCTTGGTTTCGATCTTCATCACTGTCGCGTTCGCAGGCAGTTTTTCGGTGTCGTCGGCCGCAATCGACCACCCTGCCATCGTGGCCAGTGTGGCAATCGCGAAGAGGAAAGTACGTCGCATGGTGTCGTTCCGGAAAGGTCGTGTGTGGAGAGTTCGCGATTACTTGGCGGCTTTTTTCTCATCGATTTTCGTGACGGCGAACTCTTTCAGCAGTTTGCCGGTGACCGTGTCGTGGAGCCAGATTTTCCCGTCGAACCCCGCCGACGCAAGGACTTTGCCATCGGCTTTCCAGGCGACGGTGTACGCGGGTGTCATCGCGTTTTCGAGGATAATGTTCTTGCCGGTGTCGGTGTCGAAGATGCGGATTTGGCCTTTGCCATCGAGACTACTTGCGGCGGCGAACCGCTTGCCATCCGCGTTGAACTTCGCGGTCGAAATGCGGCCAGGCATCGCATCGAACTGCTTCACCTTGTTCGAATCGTCGCCGATCTCGCGCTTCACTTCGCGGTGCATTTTGTAAAGCCGCGTGATTCCATCTGAACCGGCCACGAGCAGTTCGTCGTAGGCGTTCGGCTTCGCACCGGGTGTGTCGGCAGGGATCTTTTGCATCGTCTTGACGGGCATCGGTCGGCGATCGATCGCCATCAGGCCGCCTTTCAATGCACCGGGCGTGATGCTCGTGATGTTATCCACGAATCGTTGCGTGGGAACGTCGGTCAGTTTCATCGTCATGTCGCGGCCGATCGACGCGAGGTGCAAGCCATCTTGCGAAAACGCGGTGCCGAGAACCCAGTCCGAGTGCGTGCCCATTTGCAAGACTTGCTTGCCCGTAAGCGAATCGATTGCCCGTACGGTGTTGTCTGCACAACCGAAGGCGACGATCTTGCCATCGGGCGACCAACTGACGCCGAACAGCGTGTCGAATGTCAGCGGGCTGGAAACTTGCAGTTTTTGCTTCGCCACGTCCCAGATTTGGATTTCGCCGAAGCGGCCCGGCGAACCGCCTGCCACCGCCAACCGTGTGCCATCGGGCGAAAACGCGAGCGATTGCACCCGCTCCGATTCACCGACGAGCCGCGAGACCGCACCGCTACCATCGGCTTTGTGAACGATGACTTCGTGATAGCCCGTTGCGGCGAGGTATTGGCCATCGGGCGAAAACGCGAGCGATGTCACCACGGGCAACGCGAGGTAAACCGGCGGGTGTGCGGCGTCGACGAGGACCGCTTTCGCCGATGCGGGCGTGTCGTCTTTCGCGCCTTCCTTCACCCAACGCTCGACGAGTTGAATCTGATTCGCGGGCAGGGCATCGCGGCCCTTCGGCATTTCGTGGGTGCCGTCTTTCAACACGCGAATTTCTTGCACGAGGTAACTCGCATCGGCGTTACCGGGCACGATCGTCGGCTTACCTGTTTCGCCCGGCTTCAAGATCGACGCATACTCGGTCATTACGTAACCGCCCTGCGTCTTGGCCGGTTGATGGCATCCCTGACAGTTTTGTTGCAAAATCGGGCGAATGTCTTTGAAGAAGCTAACGGGACCATCGTTGGCCACCGGTTTAATCGGCTGGCCCAAAGCGATGGAAGACATCGCCGTAAGGAATGCCACAGACAAAGTTGAACAGTGGAATCGCATCAGTGACTCAGCAGTGGGATGAGGCGGGCGTTTTATACAATCCGGCAGAAACGTAGTTTATCAGAACGACGGGGGGCGAATCAAATAGAATTTGCGAGAATTGTTCGGGCACGCTTTTGAGTGCCCGTGGCGAATGTCCGATTTCATCCGTTCATCGCGAAGTGGCCATTTACCAACATGGCCCACCAAGCGATTTTGCAGGCGATGTGAATCCCCTGATCGACGTGAATGTTGAAAAACTTCTCGCACTTTGCCAGATCGACGAACCAGTGGATGACCGTCTCGGCAATCGCGAACGTCGTGGCCGCGACCATGTCGTAGCCGAACCAACGAATGACGACGCCGACTGCCATGCCGTGAAGCATGGCGTGCGCACTGAGCCAATAGAACCACGGTACCGACTTTTGCAGCGGGTGGTTCGCACGTCGACACTTGCAAATCGCCATGGCATCACCCTGAAGGGCGTAGTCCATGAGTGCGTGGCAAGCAATCAGATAAAACAGCATGATGGAGTTCATCCTGCAATGACATTTGTTCGATTTGATCGATGTACCCGATTCCACCAGAAGTTGCGAGTCGAATTTTAGACGGTTTGCAAAAGTGCGGAATTGGCGACGGGTCTGGCAGGACTTTCGAGCGAAAAGCGCGATTGCGATGCGTTCGTCGCAACCGGGACGAATGCGTTACTTCTTGTCTTTCTCTTTTTCCACTTCGACGACCTTGGCGTCTTTCGTGCCTTTCTGAATCTCCTTGATCGCGGTTTCGGCCTCGGCCTTGGTCTTGAAACTGCCGTTCGAAGCACCGACGACGTTGCCGTTCTTTGCCTTCAGCCGGAATCGCTGTTCTTTCTTGTTGTCTTCGTAAACATCGAAGGTGTACTTGGAAATGTCTTCTTGGAAGTTGCCGACCATCTTCGTGCAGTCGGCTTTCTTGCCGTAACCCTGGCCGGAAGTGGCGACGATCGCTCCTTCGCCGTCCTTCAAGCGCCAACGGAACTCGTCCTTGGCATCCTGGTAAACTTCGAACGACATTTTCTTGTCTGCAGCCGGGGCCACGCTTGCCACGGAGAGCGGAACGACGATCGCCAACCAAACGCGACGTGTGAACATTAGAACCTCACGGGAAACGAGAATAGGAAGAGAAACCAAACGAATTCTAACCCTAATTTCTAAAGTTTACAAACAATCTTTTCCGCGTTTTCTGAAAATTGTTTGACGCAATTGCACTTGCCAACTGTTTCGAATGGTCTATTATTGTGTTACCTCTCCAAAAATTTATTGTACTTCCATTTTCCTGGAACTGTACGATACACATTCTATTTGGAGACGGCTGCATGTTACGAAGACGACTTCCTCGTGGCTTCACGTTGATCGAATTGCTGGTTGTTATTGCCATCATTGCGATTCTTATCGGGTTACTATTACCTGCCGTTCAGAAGGTTCGAGAAGCGGCCGCGCGAATGAAGTGTTCGAACAATCTCAAACAGATTGCACTCGGCGAGCA
>JAYSYI010000029.1:0-7743 GCA_043727665.1 Limnoglobus sp.
GGCAAACTGGCCCTACTCGGGGCCTGTTCGAGTTGCACCGTCGATGTGCCGCCATTCTGGATTGTCCGCGAACTCAACACCGTTCGCGGCGTCAACGTCGTCGGCATGAAACGCGCTGGATATTCTCCCGAAGAGATCGTCGCCGTGCGCAAGGCTTTCAAGATGCTGTACCTGCAACGGATGACGGTTTCGTTAGCCGTCGCGCGGATGGAGCAAGACCTTGGACACTCACCAGCCGTGATGGAACTCGTCGATTTCATACACAAAACGAAGCGTGGCATCCCCGGTGCCAAACATTACGCGGGCGCAGCCGACGCAGGACCGACGGCCAATGCGGCATGATCGCACGGTTCCCAGTTGGGCGATTCTTTTTTGGATCGTGCTAATCGTCGGCGTCTGCGGGCGAGTAGCGTACGCGCCCCCCGGTTCCGGAACCGTCGTGCCAATCTACTTGCATGCCGCTGAGCGGTGGCGGAACGGACAGGATGTTTACTCGCCGCAACCGCCGCTCGACGTCTATCGGAACCCGCCCATCGTCTCGATGGCGTTCGTGCCATTTACCGTACTGCCCGTGAAAACTGGCGAGATTATCTGGCGGCTGATCGGAATTGCACTCTTTCTCGGTGGCCTCGGTGGGTTCGTTCGAAATGCCTTCGGCGAACTGTCGTCGTTGCGAATGGGCTTGCTCTATGCCATCGCGGCCGAACTGATTATTCCGAGCGCCAACAATGGGCAAATCAACGTCCATCTCATCGGTGCGATTCTTCTCGGTGCCACCAACATTTTGAAGGATCGTCCGTGGCGGGCGGCATTGTGGTTCGCGTTGGCGGCTTCACTGAAACTGTACCCCGTGGCCGCCGCATTCTTGTTCGTGATCGTCGATCCTCGGCTCAGTTGGCGATTGTTTTTGACTTGCGCAGCGATGACTGTGCTACCATTCCTCGGGCACGATCCGCACTTTGTCACGAGCGAATATCGCGAATTCTGGCAGTTCCTGGATCTCGACGATCGTTCGCAAACGCCGTTCCTACACCGCGCGCCAATCGATTGGACGATCGCACCACGGGTCTGGTTCGATACCTTCATCCCGTCGATGCTGGGCAAAGTGATTGCGGCCATCGTCGGCCTTGGGATGGCGGCGTGCGTTGGCTTCGCAAAATTTCGGCGTAACCGAACCGACTCAGTCGTACTGGCGTTCGGCATGGGTGCCGTATGGATGACCGCGTTCGGCCCCGCTACGGAACTACCCACGTACGCTTTGCTCGCGCCGTCGATGGCCATCGCGGCCTCAACAGTATCCTATTGCCACCGCCCGATCGTCGGCACGTTGTTTTGGCTCGCCTATCTGCTCATTTTCGGCGCGATCATTCGCGGATCGTTCCCATCAAGCGAAATCTACCCCTGCCGCACGCTCGCCCCACTGGGTGCGATCCTGTTCGGAATCGTGCAAGTCTACGAGCTATTTCAACGAACAAACCACCGGGATGACCCGGTGGCTCGCGATTCAACTTCAAGCCGTAGCTCGTAGTTTACTTCGAATCTTTCGCGTCTTTTGCATCTTTGAAGTCGGTGACTTTGCCTTTATTGAGCGTCAACTTCAGTTCGTCGACGGCTTTGAGGCACTCCTCTTTGGATTCCCAGTGGAGGTGCGCCAATGGCATCGCGATCGAGGTGCCTTCGGCATTCTTGATGATGTATCGCCACGTGCCCTTTTCGACGTTCTTCTTCAGTTCGATCGTGCCCACGCCAGTAACCTTCGGATCGGCCTTCGGTTCCGTTTTCTCTTCGACTTTTTTCTTTGGATCGACTGGCTTCTTGGGGTCGGCCTTTTTAGTTTCTTGTGCAGTGGCCAGCGTGACGGTGCTGCCTGCGCAGAACGCGAGTGCGGCCATCAACATGAGGGATCGGGACATCTTCAGCATGGGGCAAATCTCCGATGAGGTGACTCGATCGCGTGTCGTCAGGAAGACGCTTCTGCGATCAATGGCATACTATCCGCGAGTATCGTCGCGAGAAATCGAAATTTGGAAACTGCGAGAATTTTTTAGCAAGTGGGAGTAACAAAACCGGTTACCGGTTCACTTCAGCATCAGCAGAATGCCGACGATGCCGGCGGCGATGGCGGTGGCGATCATCACCCAGGGTAGCCACTTGGGTAGTTCGCGGGCGGGTGCGGTGTTGCGGGGGGACTTGGTTTTTGCGGGGCGCTCGCGGGGGACACGGTTTGGCGGCGGCTTCTCAGAGGTAATCGGCATTGCGGCGGCTGGACGGGCGGTCCGCTTCGATGGCGTGGGGTTCGGCACGGTTTGACGCGCACTCAAAGTGTCTCGCGATTCCGTACTCGAACGAGTAGCACTCGGTACGCTATTCGCGGCCACCGATGCAGGGTCGACGACCAGCACGCGGAACTCGGGGATCGCACGCACCGGCTCGAACGGGCCGGCCTTGGTTCGGCAGACCAATATCGCGCTCGGATCGCCCAACGTACCGGCTTTCAGGTTTTCCTGAATCCGTTCCGTCGTGCCTTTTACCGTCTTTTGCTGGCCATCGGGCGTCTTGTAAACGAGGTACCAAATGTCCGCAACCGGTACGCTTTCGGGCATCGGAATTGTTGGCGGCGTATGGCTTTGCAACCGCGTCGACGATTGCGTCGTATCGGCGCGATTCTTCCACGTTTGCCCCGTGAGATCTTCGATGAACTCGCGGCAACTCGCGGGCCGTACGGCGGGGTCGGCGCTCATCGCTCGCAGGATCGCGCGATTGACGCGGTCGCCGAGTTTTGGGCAAACCTGTTTCGGAGGTGGAAAATCGTTCTTAATCTTCTTCATCCAGCAATCGAGCGGGCTGGTTTTCGTGAACGGCACTTCGCCGGTGACCATCATGTACAACGTTGCGCCGAGGCTGTAAATGTCGCAACGCACATCGGCATTTTTCGCGTTACGGAACTGCTCGGGTGCCATGAAGTGCGGCGTGCCGAGGCCACGCCCCGTCTTCGTCAGGTTCAACTCGCCTTCGACGTCTTTCACCAACCCCATATCGGTCAGTTTTGCGATTCCATCGAGCGTAACGAGAATGTTATCTGGCTTCACATCGCGGTGAATGAGGCCCTGTTTGTGGGCACGATGCAAGCCATCGCAAACTTGGCTGATGATGTGAATCGCAGCCGCTTCGGCGATGGCACCATCGCGTTCGACCCGTTGGCCGAGCGATTCGCCATCGACGAATTCCATCACGAGGAACGGCGAAGTCCCGGTCCCACAATACTCGATCGCTTTGACGATGTTCGGATGGTCAAGGAGGCTGGCGGCGCGGAATTCTTGCTCGAATCGCTTGAGCAAAATCGGGTTCTTTGCAGTTTCCGACGGGACGATTTTAATCGCGACGATGTCGCCGGAAATCAGGCTGCGCGCTTTGTAGACGGCACCCATCCCGCCCTCGGCGATCTTAGCCAAGAGGTCGTAGTTGCCGACCTGTCGCGGTTGTGTAGAGGTGTCCGATGCCATGGGCTTACAATGGCTCTAACCGGTGAAGGTTGTAGGTGGGCAGGTAATCGCACGATCCTATCAGTGTGGTTATAGTTCACAACTGGCCCATCCGCGCACGAAAAGTTGCGAAAGTAGGTTCTGGGTCACTCAAAGCGGTCCGGCCGGCTCCAGTCGGGGCGTACGGCTTTCATCCGGTCGTTGACGTCTGCTCCGAGTTCCTTGCATTCGCTGAAGCCGACTCGCACCAACGTGGGGTGCTTTGTCAATTTCAGCCAATGCTCCTCGGTCAGGTTCGGGCAACCGTGGATCGTCAATTGCGTCAGTGGCAATTGCCCGGCCAATTTCACTAGGCCTTCGCCGATCAGGTTGCGGGCATACCCCAGGCTCAGCGTCGTCAGATTGTGGACCTTGGCCAAGCTCTCGTAGCCCTCGGCGGTGATCTTTGTGTTGGCGCGTAGGCACAGCGATTCGAGGTTGGGAAACGCGGCGAACGCGGTGAGGCTTTCATCCGTGAGTTTCGGCATCTTGTCCAGCATCAGCGATCGCAAACTCTTCAGGCCAGCGAGTTGCAGGATGCCGCGATCGCCGATCTTTTCCGCTTCATAAAGTTGAAGTGTTTCGAGTTTCTTGAGACTGGCGAGTTGACCGAGTTGTGTATCCGTCATCAAATGAAACTCTCGAAGTACGAGGTGCTTCAGACGTCGCATCGCGGCGATTTCGCCGAGCGGAATGTAGTATGGCTTGTAGCGGTACACCGAGATGCTCAATTTTGCCAGTTGCGGCAACTCCTGCACGATTGCCGTACCTGCTGCGCCGAGCGATTGGCAGTTTATAAACGTCAATTCCCGCAACGATGGAATCGGCCCGATCGCCTCCATCAGATCGAACGGCGGCGACGAACGCAGATGCAGCGATTTCAGTTTCGTCAGCTTTTGCAAGCACTTCCAGCCCGATTTGGGAACGTGTTCGAAGTCTTGCAGCGTCAGCGTGTCCAGTGTGCCGAGATTCCCTAATACCTTGAAGCCAGATGTGATCGGTTTTGAATTCCCGCCGGCCACGGAGCATTCCGCGAGGTACAGCGAGCGAATCGTGGGCCAACGGCACATCGTCTTCATGCCGACGTTGGTCATCTGCACGTTATGGATGTGGCAGGATTTCAGCGCCGTCATCGCTCCGATCGCCTTCGCCGAGGCGTCGTCGATCGTGGCTTGCTCGATGACCACATCTGTGAGTGTCGGGCACTCGCTGAGTACCTGAAACGCCTGCGGCACATCGTTGAAAAGGCAGGAGATTTCCAGCTTCTTCAGACTCGTTAGCCCCTTGAGACTACCCGCCTTTGCCGCGGCCTGCTCGGGCCACGAGAGTTCCAAAAGGGTAAGTGACTTCAGTTTTCCGAGTTCCGTCCAGAACGATTCGCCGAGGAAACCGGCCCGAACTGACAGTTTCTTGAGACTCTTTAACTTGGAAAGCCCGGTCCAGTCGAGTTGCTGTTTCTCGTGTTGGGAGTGTTCGACCTCGATGGACTTCACGCCTTTGATCTTGAAAAGAGTTTCGAGACGGACTTTCCGCGCGGATTTGGGGATGGAAACATGGAGTATACCTGCCGCGACACTGTGCTGAAATGCGTCGGTCACTTCGTCGTTCTTCGAGTTCGCAGAGCTGGCCATGGCGGTGTTTCCAAGGTCGAGGTATTTCGGTACTATTGTACGAGTTCGAATGTGATGTAAGCACCATTCCGACAGGGGAATTCAACACGTATTCTGAGCGTATGTGACACCAAAGGCATAATATCGCATTCTCGCACAAGAGGTTCCCCATGGCTGTTCTCCCCACGTGGCCGCGACCGAACTTTGAACCCGGCGGCGACGATGCGCTCGTCCGGTACGCGATCTTTGGCAAACTCGATTTGAGCGTGCCGATCGATCGGGAGAAGTATCGTTCGGCCACGGTTCCGGAAGGTTTGGAGTTGGTGCAATACGACCGCGATCGGCAGCAGGCGGGGTTCCATCAGTATTTCAATAGTCATGGTTGGAAACTGGCGGCCGAGGAATCGCCGGAGATGGCGTACGCGGCCGAAACTTCGCCGAACATGGCGGTACTTCGCGGCTTCGTCAAAGACCCCGTCACGCTCGATTACCTGCGCGATTGCATCGGCGTTGTCGCGTATCTGTTCGATCGTGGGGCCGTGACGGTCTTCGACCCGCAGACGTTCCACCTCTGGACGGCCGACGAATGGCGAAACGAACTCTTCGTCCCCGGCCATGCCGCCCCCCACCGGCACATACTCATTTTGCGTTCACCAGAAGTTCATCGCATCGGCAACACGGAATGGATTCATACACGCGGAATGCGAAAGTTCGGACGCCCCGACCTCAGCGTTCGCGGCGTCGGGCCTTCACACCAATTGAAAGTGATCGAGTTATTAAATCTGTACATCGACTATCAAGCTCATGGCGGCGAGATACTCGCCGATGATGTGGTCACACTCGACGGCCTGCCCGCCGAAGGGACGTGTTACCCTAACCTCCAAATCGATCATCCGGACTTTCAAAACGCACACGTCGAAATCATGTGGCCCGGCACCGGACTTTCCGGGTGACGCATGGCAACACCATCCTGCAATCATCGCTTTTGCGGCTTTCTGGCTGTCAGGTCTTTCAGAAGGGGCGCGCTGAGTTTCTCGTAAAGGGAAAACAGAAACTCGACCCGTTCGCGGTCGTTGGGGAACGCGGCTTTACGGTAGCAGGCTTCGACAGCGCGATCGAGTTCGGTGTGTGCTTTCTGCAACGCGGCCGGCATCGTTAGCGGATCGTACAAGTCCGCGAGGCACGATTCTGGGAACTTCGCCCGCACATCGAGCACTGCTTGTGCTTTGGTTTCGACCGTCGCACGCTGTTTGTCCGATGGCGATTCGGGCCAAGGGAAGTTGTTGTACACGGCCGGGGAATGGCGATAGTCCGACTTCATTCTCCCTGCAACGACCCGAAGCCATGCCATGTAGATCGACGATGACAAGACGCCGAAGTGAAAAACCGTGCCGTTGGTGATGATCTGCAATTGATTGCTGGCGATAGTTGAGCGCGGAAGAAACCCAATCGGGATGTATTTACGTCGTTCGGATGATACTTCTGGCACCGCGAGGTACGACGCATCGGGTTGGCGATCCTGTGTGAACACCGTCGGCCGGGCAGCAAACTCTTGAACGCTCTTCGTGGGGCTTTTCAGCCGTGCCTCTCGCACCAGTTGGACGCGAGCCAGCACGCGCGGACATTGCCGCAACTCAGACGGGTCGGCATCCCGAAGCCACAAGCACCAGCGATCCCCGCCGTTGATGAGTTCTTCGCCGCCCAAGTATGGGAACAGCCACCGCTCCGCAAGCGGTTCCGCAGCGGCCAGTTGGTCCCGTTCCTGCCGCGTCAGCACGAGGTTACCGCCGTCAGTCGGTTGGCTACCTTTCTTCATCTGAGGGTAGCCGGGTCGCGGGTCCGTCCGCGACGGCAACACGAGATCCGCGCCGACAACGAGGTAAGGGTTGATATTCGCGCACTCCGTCACGGCCGCTAGTTTTTCGGATGCGTTCACCTCGTAAATGTGCTTCGCCGGTATGTCATAGTGACCGAATCCGACGATGACACAATGAACGTGTGCTTTCCCGCGTGCTTCCGACTGCCACTCAAATGTGCGGTGAGCGAAGTGAATCTTGAAGCCGCGTGTCAGCAACCAGCCCCATAGTGTTGCAACCTGCTCACCCTGACAAATACTATTAGTAGAAACGAATGCGCAAGAGATCGAGGATTTCGTCAGGTAGTCTGCTGCTTTGCGATACCACGAGGTTACGTAGTCAAGACGGCCAAACCGGCCGTGCTCACCCCACACAATCGCCATGTCGCATTGCTGTTCGTCCGACCGCCACTGATGCCCCACAAACGGCGGATTCCCGAGCACATAACTGCACTTTGCCGCCGGGAGAACCTCGTTCCAGTCGAGCCTCAGTGCGTTGCCGTGGCGGATGGTTGCGGACTTCTTCAGCGGCAGCCGTACGAAATATTGCCCGAACGCTTCGCTCAGTTTTTGGTTCATCTGATGGTCGACGAGCCAGATTGCGACTTGTGCAATTTGGGCGGGAAACTCGTTGATCTCGATGCCGTACATCGCATCGACATCGACGACCGACAGGAACTGAATATCGGACCGCATCTGCTTGCCATACAGCGATTGCAACAGTTCGATTTCGAGCAGCCGCAGTTCGCGATACGTC
>JAYSYI010000030.1:0-7730 GCA_043727665.1 Limnoglobus sp.
ATATCGATGCCGATTCGCAATGTGCCATTTTGGAATGCGCTCGAAGCGATTGCCGCGAACTCGGGCAGTCGTATTGTCACGAGCAAACAAGGGAAGCAGGTCGCGTTTGCCAAGAAAGAGGCGGAGAATCGGTCGAGCATCGACGGCGCGTTTCGCTTCGTGCCGAAAAATGTGGCGGCCCGTACCGATCTCGAACGCGGGCGGACCTACTATGATTTGACGCTGGATATCCAGTGGGAGCCGCGGTTCCCCGTGTTCCGTATCGACAGTCAGCCGAAGATTCGCACCGCCACCGACGACAAGGGAACCGCACTGACATCGCCCGCGATCTCCGCGAAAAGCCCGACGACCGGTTTCGCCCACACGGCCACGATCCGCATCGACGGCTTGACGCGCAGCGCCCGAACGATTGCACGCCTCGAAGGCGAATTTATCGTGACGGCTAGCCCGAAAATGCTCGCGTTCGAGTTCGATGATCTGCAAGCCAAACTGCCAATCGTGAAAGAGCGCGACGGCGTGAAAGTGACGCTGAAATCGTTCGCGAAAATGGAAGACCGCTGGGATGTTGAACTCCATCTCGAATACCCGGCGAGCCACCCGGAGTTCGAGAGTTTCGAATCGTGGGCAACGGGCAATACGATCCGCTTGATCGCGCCGAATGTGGGTAACAGCTATGCCGAAGATAACTATGACATCACGGGGAGCGGTCGTCGCGTCGTGGCGGCGTACCGGTTCAAAGATGCGACGATCGGCCAGCGCGACCCGACGAAAGCGAAGGGTTGGAAGATCGTGTACGAAACCCCCGCACCGCTGATCGAGTTTCCGATTCGCTTCGATTGCAAGGACATTCCGCTACCATGACGCCCCGCGCGATTGCACTGTTGTTCCTCATCGCGTGGGCGGGCGTTGCCGTGGGGCAGCCCGTTGCCATCGATGGCGCATCGGTGCGTGGGGAGTCCCCGCAGACGCGGAAGCGGTTGGCCGAAGCGCAAAAAAACATGCAGGACGGCAAGTGGGACGATGTCCTCGACCCGCTTCAGCAACTGCTCGACGATGCGGGCGACGACCTGATCGGCGTCGATGGCACGGCGTTCACGGCGGCGCGATTGACCGTGCATAAGTTGCTCGCGAAACTGCCACCGGAGCCGCTCAAAAAATATCGTGACCGCGTCGAAGAACCGGCGCGGCAACTCCTCGAAACCGGTAAGCGAACTCGCGATGAACAGCCACTGCACTTGTTGCTCGACCGCTACGCGATGAGCCGCCCTGCGGAGGATGCGCACCGCTGGCTCGCCGAATTCGCGTTCGAGCGCGGCGACTTTGCACTCGCGAAACGGCACTGGGAAATGCTGCTGCCCGGCAAGCCGACCGACTTCGTTTACCCTTCGCCGAAAGTCGATCTGGCCATTCCCCGTGCGAAAATCGTGCTCGCCACGATCTTCCAACGCGACCTACCCGCCGCCCGTACGCAACTCGCCGAGTTCCGCGCGAAGCACGCGATGGCCGAAGGATTACTCGCGGGGCGAACGGGGAATTATTGCGATACGCTTCAGGCTTTCATCGAGCGTCCACCGCAACTCGCGGCGAATCCGGGCGAGTCGTGGACGGCGTTTGCGGGCGGGCCGTGCCATGCGGGTGTCGCGGGGAGTTTACGCCGCAACTGGCCGAGCGCGCCGACATGGAAAACGCCAATCCCACCAGACCCGCTAGCCGACGCGACACGAACCCGCGCGCGGCCGAGCGCCATCGGCGGGGCGCGGGCCGTCGCGTTCCACCCCGTGGTGTTTGGCAACGAAGCATTCATCGCCGATGGCGGTCGCCTGATTGGCTTCGACTTGGCCACGGGTACTTCCCGCATCGCGTTCGCGAATGCCAACAAGGCGAGCGCCGAGGATCGCAAACTGCCGCTCGCGTTCGATGCCGATTTCACGCTAACTGCGACCGACACCGCGATCTATGCACGGTTCGGACATGCCGCGATGTTCCCAAATGCGGCGAAGCCGAGTTCGCTGGTTTGCTGGACTCCCACGGGCGTGAAATGGACGCGCGAGCCGCCGGCAAATGCGGACTTCGTGGCCTCGTGGGAAGCCGCACCGCTCGTTGCGAACGGCCGCGTTTGGGCGGTATTCCTGCGTTCCGAAGGCGGGCGGTTCATCCACTCGATTGCCTGTTACGACGACCGCAGCGACAAGCCCGTTTGGGTGACGGATGTTTGCGAATCACCGACGGCCACGGGGAGCGAATCGCGGACGCGGCATGAGCCACTAACGCTCGCGGGGCGCAACATCGTTTTCTGTTCGCACACGGGTGTGATCGCCGCAGTCAATGCGCTATCGGGCAAGTCGGCATGGGCGTATCGCTACCCGCGCATCCGCAAAATTCCCGGCGACGGTCGGCACCGCGACATCGCCCCCGCCGTGGCCGCTGACGGGCGCGTTTTCATTGCGCCCACCGACGCGGATCGGCTGCTCGCCTTCGATGCGGAAAATGGCAATTTGCTTTGGAATGAAGGTCCAATCGAGGTCGAGTACATCCTCGGCGTGGCGGAGAATCGCGTCGTGGCCGCGATCGCGGGGCCGGTCCGTGGCGTACGTGCGTATCGCGCTTCGGATGGTTCCACCGACGCGCCACATGGTTGGGTTTGCCACGACGACCCCGGCTTGTCGTCGTTCGGGCGCGGGCTGGTTGCCGATGATTTCGTCGCCTGGCCGACGCAAGCAGGGTTGTACTTTTTGCGCCTAAACGATGGCAGTGTGGCGCGACAGCCGCAACGTGGCCCGCACGGAAATTTGTCCTACGCGAACGGCGTGCTGTTGGTAGCGACGCCGACCGAAATCTGGGGGTATGTCGCCGAGCCGTTGCCCGCGAATGAACCCGGGCGGATCGCGAGAATCGACGTTCGCCCCGACCCGCAAAAGATCGCCGGAAAACACGTGATGTTGCCAAAAGCGAAGTTGGAATTCGCACCGAAGTTGAACCTTGCCGCCCCGGTGGTGTCAACCGGTAGCGCGGCCGGTTTCGATCGCATGTTGATACCCGCAACCGGCACGTGGGGCACCACGCCAACGGGGCTACGCTGGCTGGTGCAGATCGGCCGGAACCGTTCGCGGGCGGTGGCCACCGATGGCGAAAGCCGCGAGATCGCTGGCCGCGCCACCGGAGCGATTTACCTCGGTGCGAACGCGATTCTGTTCGGCGAACGGCGAATCGCTCGCATCGCACCGTGGGCCGATGACCGCACCTGGACGTACGACATCCCGCTTGCGGAATGCCCCGAAATCCTCGGTTGCGTCGTCGCCGGTTCGACCGTCGTTTGCCGTATAGGCGACCATCACCTCATCGGGTTATCCCTCGACGATGGCCACCTGCTTTGGGCGATCGACGGCATGAAACGCAACCGCCTCACGTCGTTCTCTTTCGATGGCGCACCCCGCTTCGATGCGCACCTTTACGCGGATTCCGCTGGTATTCTCGTTCATTTGTCGAATGGCCGTTGCTGGCAACTCGACGCGGACACCGGCACGATTCTCGCGGATACGCCGAGTGCGGATTCGCCGTGGCTGACCGATCCCGTTGCCATCGACGATGCCAAATTGCTGGTGATCGCCGATGGGCCGGGCCGCGTGCGGGTGTGGGATCGACGGCAATTTCAAACGACGTGGACGAGCGATGCGGGCCGCGACACAAGTTTGCGCGGCATCGCAGCGGGCGTCGTGTTGCGCGGCGATTCGATCCTGATTACGGTCAACCGCAATCACGGCGTCGAACTCGAACGACTTCGCACAACCGATGGCCGGCGTGTCTGGCCGCAACCCGCGTACTTCCCCGTCGATACCATCGACGCGAACGCTTTAACGAGCGATGGCGTACACCTCTTTGTCCCACTGCCGGACCGCATCGTGGCGCTACGTTGGGACACGGGCCGCGAAGTCTGGGAACATCTATTACCTGCGTATGCCGAGGGTTGGCAGGCGAGGCCGACCCGCGACGCAATCCTCGTCTATCCGGCCCGCGCGATCCGCGCCGACGAACGCCTACACTGGATGTTCCGGCCCGATCCCGCTCGATTATTCTCACGGCTCGCGGTCGCCGCCGACGACTACGAAACGCGGACGATCCCGATTTGGTTGCTCGACGCTGCCACGGGCCGCGTACAACGAAAAGCTGACATTGCCGCACGCGGTTCGCAACTCAGCGTGGAACTGCTGCCTGAAGGCGCGGTCTTTGCCACAGGCGGATCGTTCGAAACCTTGCCGTCCCACTCACCCCGGAGCGCACCCGGTGCCGACCGATAACCCCGTCGAATTGACCGCCCTCGAACCCGAAATTCTCGAAACGGCCGAGCGCTTGCGCATCGGTGCGGCGAAGTTGCTGGCCGAGTGCAGCAAGGTTATCGTCGGCCAAACCGACGTGATGGAGCAACTGCTCATCGCAGTTTTGGCACGCGGCCACTGTCTGCTCGTCGGAGTCCCGGGCCTCGCGAAAACGTTGATGGTTCGCACGCTTTCGGATGGCATGAACCTGACGTTCAGCCGCGTGCAGTTCACCCCGGACCTCATGCCGTCGGACATCACCGGCACCGACATCTTGCAAGAAGACAAAGCGAGCGGCGCACGCTCGTTCCGCTTCGTGCAAGGGCCGATATTCGCGAACATCGTCCTCGCCGACGAGATCAACCGCACGCCGCCCAAAACGCAAGCGGCACTCCTCGAAGCGATGCAAGAACGCCAAGTCACCGTCGCCGGACATCGGCACATACTCCCCGATCCGTTCTTCGTGTTGGCCACGCAAAACCCGATCGAACAAGAAGGCACGTACCCGCTGCCCGAGGCGCAGCAAGATCGCTTCATGTTTAATATTCGCGTCGATTATCCTTCGGAGGAAGAAGAAGTTCGCATTATTGAAGCGACGACCTCCGCAAATAAAACGCGAATTCACCGCGTGATTACCGAAGCCGAACTGCACGCGATGCAGGAACTCGTGCTGCAAGTACCCGCCGCCGAGTACGTGATCCGCTATGCGTCACGGCTGGTTCGCACGACGCGGCCCGTCGCCAAGAACGGCGAAGTGTCCAGCGTGCCGATGCCCGACTTCGTGAAGAAGTACGTGAGTTGGGGGGCGGGTCCGCGAGCGGGGCAGAGCCTGATTATGGCCGCGAAAGCGCGGGCGCTGCTGAAGGGCCGAACCTACGTCGCCATCGAAGACGTGAAGGCCGTCGCACTACCCGTGTTGCGCCACCGCGTGATCGCAAACTACAACGCCGAAGCCGATGGCGTCACCACCGACGACATCGTCAAGCGACTCATCGCCGCGATCCCGCGAGAAGCGGAAGAATCATCACGATGAGCACACCATCGGACATTCTCGCTCGCATCGACAAACTCGAACTCGATGCGCGGCAGGTCGTCGAAGGCTATCTGTCGGGGCGGCACAAAAGCCCCCGCCATGGGTTTGCCGTCGAGTTTGCGCAGCACCGCGAATACACCCCCGGCGATGACATTAAGCACCTCGACTGGAAAGTGTTTGGCCGTACCGAACGCTATCACCTGAAGCAATACGAACAGGAAACCAACCTCGTTGCGTGGCTCGTCGTCGATGCGAGTGAGTCGATGAGCTTCGCTTCCGGGGTACGCTCGAAATACGACATCGCGTGCATTTTGGCGGGCGCGATTGCGCACCTCGTACTCCAGCAATCGGATAGCATCGGGATGGTGTCGTATGCGGATCGCATCCAGCAATTTCTACGGCCATCCGCGCGTTCGGGCAGCCACTACCGCGAGTTGCTGAAACTCCTCGCGACCGGGCCAACAACCAACGTTTCGACTACGGGCGCAGTGTTAAATGAACTGGCGAGCCGCACGGGGCGGCGCGGCATCGCGTTCCTCATCAGCGATTTGCTCGACGATGTGCCTGAGATTCTCGATGGTATTCGCCACCTGAAATATCAGAAGCACGAAGTGGTGGTGATTCACGTTCTCGATGCCGCCGAACTCGATTTCCCGTTCCGCCACCCGACGCTCTTCAAGGGGCTGGAAGCAATCGCCGAACTGAGCACCGACCCCCTCTCGGTTCGCGATAGTTACCTCGCCGAACTCCACGCCCACCTCGGAGCCATCGAAGACGGTTGCCGCGTCTTGCAGTCCGATTATCTGCGAGTGCGAACCGACGACGACCTCGGCACCGTGCTATCCGGTTACTTCCAAAAACGCGGCAGTCGGTAGCGTATCGGTTATGGTTTGGAGAACACGAACGTACGGATGATTACGCCGATCGCAAACGAAACTAACAGTCCGAGCATCCAGCGATTCAGGATCAATTCACCGGACACTTTTGCATGATTCACGTCGATCTTGGAGTTCAATTTTTCGAGTTGGCCGATCAACTCCAAACGCACTTGCTCGATTTTCGCGGTGAGATCAGATTTATTTTGATCGATTTTGAAGGTGAGATCGGATTTATTTTGATCGATTTTGGTGGTAAGGCGTTGTTCGAGTTCGCGGAATTTCCCATCCATATCGGCGACGAGGCGTTTGAGATCTTCTTTCGTTGCGACTTCGCGGAAGTTAATCGAGAACACTTCTGAAAGGACTTGCGCTTCCGCCTCCGCTTGTTTGTCGGGCACGCCGACCGCCTTGAGGGCGTTCGCGAATTTCAGCGTGTCGAATGTTGCCGAGGCCATGTTTGTTACCAATAGGTTGACATGCATTATGCGCGAAGAGCAATGGGAATGCAATCGCTTGGCACGATCACGGCACCGCGCCGGCGTGCGTGCAGACGGTGGCTGCGATCTCGCAGGCGTGCCGCAAGTTGATTTCGTGCGGTACGCCACGCAGCACGCCGAGGAGAAACGAAGCCGTGAAGGAATCGCCCGCGCCGACGGTATCGACGACTTTGACGGCGATACCCGGTTGATTCACGACTTCGCTGGGTGTGACGAGTACCGCGCCATTCGCACCGCATGTCATGACGACCATTTCCAGGTTTTGCGACTCGCGCAATTGCCGCAGCCGGACCTCATCGGACGCACGGTTGTCGATGCCACATGCGGTACAGACTTCGCCCAATTCCTCGTCGCTGAGTTTCAAAATACTCGCCAGCGCGATCGACTCGCGAACACAAGCGGCACCGGAAAACGGCGGGCGAAGATTGATATCGACCAGCCGCGGGATCCCCGCATCGCGTGCGATCTCGATGCACTGGCGGATGGTGTTGCGCGAGATTTCCGACCGTTGGCCGAGCGTGCCGAAACAGACCGCATCGGCGCGTTTCACCTTTTCTTCCAGCGTATCGTTCCACGCGATGCGATCCCATGCCACGCCTTCGTGGATCGTGTACGTCGGTTTGCCCGCGTCGTTCAAAGCGACCGTCACCGTACCCGTCGGCGATTCGGGAACGACCTGTATGCGTGAAGTATCGATATCGAAGCCGCGTAGAATCGCGAGTGCTTCGCGCCCTCGCTGGTCGTCGCCGACGGCACTGACGATGGCGACATCCGCGCCGAGAATCGCCGCGTGACACGCGAAGTTGGCCGGCGCGCCACCGAAGCGTTCGCCATCCGCGAACACGTCCCAAAGCACTTCGCCGAGTGAGAGAATCGCGGGCTTTTTCATTCGATGAAATTTCCTTCGAGCTACAGTGAGATCTGTCGTTAAAATAGCAACCGGACACACATCTCGCGAATCCGCGTGGGCTTGTCGGAACGACTTCCTCGGCGTATAGTTCGAATGTTA
>JAYSYI010000031.1:0-2505 GCA_043727665.1 Limnoglobus sp.
CTTTTAATCCTGCTGAATGCGTACTTCGTGGCCGCCGAGTTCGCGCTCGTGGCCATCCGGAAAACGCGCGTCGAAGAACTCGTGAATCAGGGGCACACCCGCGCGAAGTCGCTGTTGTTCTCGATTGAAAATCTCAACGATAGTGTCGCCACCGCGCAACTCGGCATTACGATCGCGTCGCTTGCGCTCGGGTTCGTCAGCGAACCGGCACTCGCCGCGCTAATCGCGCCGCTGTTCGGTAACCTTCCGGACGCCTGGCAAGGCGCGGCCACGCGCACGATTTCTATCATGCTCACGCTCGCGCTCATCACGTTCTTGCACGTCGTGTTCGGCGAGCAGATGCCAAAAATCGCGGCACTACAATCGTCCGAACGCATCGGCTTACTGATCGCGCGGCCGCTCAATTTCTGCTCACGCGTGGCACGCCCCGTCGTGCGATCAATGAACGGCACGAGCAACTGGTTCCTCCGCCGCCTCGGGTACAAACCCGCAATCGATGACGGCGAAGTCTACTCGGTCGACGAGCTTCGGCTACTGATCGAGGACACCGAAGAAGCGGGGTTGATGTCCGCCGAGCAAGCCGATGTCGTGTTGAATGTTTTTGCACTGACGAACAAGAAAGTACGCGATTGCATGGTGCCGTGGGAGAAGGTCGCATCGCTCGATGTGTCGACTCCACCGGACCAGGTACTGGCGTTCGTGCGGCAAGGCGCGCACACGCGGTTGCCCATTTTCGATGGCACGCCGAACACGATTGTCGGCGTCGTCAACACGAAGGATCTCTTCTATCTCTTCAGCCTCAGCGGCATCGTGACGCTGATCGATGCGGTCTACGAGCCGGTATTCCTCGATGCCAATGTGCCGGTGTCGTTCGCGCTCAACGTGTTCAAAAAGTCGCACCGCCACCTCGCCGTCGTGCGCGATGGCGAGAACGCGAATCGCGTTGTAGGTATTCTCACGCTCGAAGATGTGCTCGAAGAAATCGTCGGCGAGATCGAAGACGAGCACGATAAACCGGTGCCAAAACTGCGGCAAACCGCGATCCAGAAACTGCTATTGCGCCGCAAAAGCGGTCGCGGCCCTGGCCCCGTCGGTTCATGATTCGTCGTCGAATCGGCGTTTGAGCATGACGGGCATCGAGGCGACAAAGCTCGTATCACCCATCAGGCACGAACGCTTGTATTGCTCGGCAGCGCCGCCCGTTTGCGCTAGCCGGGCACGGTCCCACATTTGCCACGTTCCCGACGGGATGATCGCCACGCGCAACGGCCCGAGCCGCGCACTTTCCCGCTTCGCCGCATACTCGATGTTCTGATTGCACAACTCGCGTTCCAGGCCGCGCGCGAACTGTGACAGTACCCTGTCATTCGTCGTGTCGGCTTCTTCGAGGAAGATCACGTAGTGCGGTTCGTTCTCGTCCCAGACGGGTGCCACCGTATACCCGGTAATCGGTTGCGGCACGGACTTCAGCACCGCATCCACGGCCTTCGTCACGTGGTGTTCGCTGAGTTTTTCGCCCGTCATGTTGGCGAAACGGTGCCCCTTGCCGATGAATTCGACCATCGGCGTGCGGCCCAAATATCCGTTGACGCGAACGAGGTCCGAGATGTGGTAGCGGTACAACCCGTACGCGGTCGTCGGCAGGATGTAGTAGTTCGTGCCTTCGCGAATTTCGTGTGCGCCGAGGACGGTTGGCTGCGGCGAATCGATCTCCGATTCCGGCACGAATTCGAAGTAGTGCGATGCAATATCTAGCACGCCGGCCGGGCTGCCGTTCGCGAACGGGATCGTCATGCGGCCTTCGCTGGCGAGCAATCCGAGGTCGCGAATCGGCGTGTCGCCGTAGTAGTGCGGCAGTTGCCGCAGGTACGGCCCCATGCTGCCGCCGGTCCACGTGCCGATCGCCACGCCCTCGCTCGGCCAGACCTCTTTCGGAAAGAGCCGCCCGTTCTGCCCCGCCATCGCGATGAGTTCCCTCGCTCGCTCGGGTTGTGGTTTCAGCTTGGAAACCAGCACCGCACGCACTTCAGGGGAAATATCGAGGTCGTCGCGCAGCGTGCCATCGTGCAAGTCTTTGAGCAGATATGCCTTCTCCGAATCGAGAATCCGCGCGAGTTGCGTGAGCGTACTCGGGTTCGCGGCCATGAACTGCGAGACGTTCCGCCCGATGCTGAACCGCAGTGCCACATAGTATTTCGCGAGCGAATCTTTGATCTTTCCGCTGATCGGCGGCACCGCGTACAGTCGGCGAATCAATCGCATTTGCACCTGTGCCGTGTACCCGGATAGGTTACCGCACATGATGCCCGATGGCGTGCGAAACTCGTCGGGGTCGCCGACCATTTGCACGATCGGCCGCATCGCGATACCGCGCCCCCGATGGTCGCGATACATGCGAACGCCCCACATATTCCAGCCGCGTTTGTAGGCGTTCAGGTAATCTTGCGTAACGGGAATGAGCTTTCGCGATGCCGTCGTGCCGCTGGTTAACGCGAACATGTGGAC
>JAYSYI010000032.1:0-7695 GCA_043727665.1 Limnoglobus sp.
CCTGCACCTGGCCGCTGTATAACTGCGCAAGGCCCGAAAGTGCGTACATCGCGTGGATGCGTCCGAGATCGGTCTTGGCCTCTTTCAAGAACGCGAACAGCGCGTTCGCCGCCACCACGTCTTGCCTTTGATAGATCAGGCGGCTCGCGGTTTCGCGGTGCCACGCGTTCGGGTGATCGAGTAATTTCACCAATTCTTCGCTCGTCATGTTGCCAAGTTTCGGCATTGCGCGGGGCGTTTGGCCGTCTTGCAAAATGCGGTACAACCGCCCGCGATCGCGGCCACTCGTGAGGTCGAGGTGCTTCTTAATTTCGGGTGGCAAACTCGCGGGGTGCTCGATCGTTTCGCGGTACATGTCGATGATGTGTAAGCAGCCATCGGGGCCGTTCGCGAACTGCACGGGGCGGAACCAATTGTCCGTCGATGTCAGAAACTCACTGTCCTTATCGATGCGGTCCGCACGATACTGAATGCCTTCGGCGAGGGTGAGTTTCTTGCGGTGAACGAGGTTGCTGCCGACGTCGGCGACGATTGCTAGCCCTTTCAAGTCCGGCGTCGCATCGCCGCGATAAATCGTCACGCCGGTAGCACCGGTGAAGTACCCCGATGCCCGCCCACCGCCTTCGACGATCCCCACCGAGCCACCTTGCACCCGCAACCGTGTCCGCACGATTCGCCACGGCTCGACGGGGCTGGTACGGTACACTTCCGCTTGCGGG
This sequence comes from Limnoglobus sp., assembly GCA_043727665.1. Classification (GTDB taxonomy): domain Bacteria; phylum Planctomycetota; class Planctomycetia; order Gemmatales; family Gemmataceae; genus Limnoglobus. Next base: position 720 of record JAYSYI010000032.1, read on the forward strand.
CCATCGCTGGCAATGCTCGTTCGCGGTGGCGGGGCCATCGCGAACGGATTGCGTGCGAGGTAGCGATCTTCGTACATCACCTGTTGCACGTGATCGCTGTTCGACGACACGAATTTATGCCCGTAATCGTCGAAGCTCATGCCGTGTTGCGCACCGCCACTCGTCGGCCGTAATGCCATCGTACGCGGATCGAAATCGAAATCGCGACCATTAATATTGACCGGTGACACTGCCTTGTCATCGGGCCGCGAGAGGATGCCACCGCAACTGCTCGCAGTGCCGTGAATGCGGTTGTCGAGCGTCCAGTGGAACGAGTTCAGAAGCCCCTGCACGTTGTGCGTGCCGAAGCCGGTGTAGGCAATCTTTTGCACGTCGGCTTTGCCGTCGCCGTTGGTATCTTTGAGGTAATAAATGTGCGGGGCATCGCCGACGAAAATGCCGCCATCCCAACACGCCACTGCCGTCGGCCACAACAGGTTCTCCGCGAAGATCGTCGACTTATCGTAGATGCCATCGCCCTTGGTGCTTTCGAGCATATTAATTCGCGACAGGTTCTCGTTGCGGTTCTCGCTGTAGCCGCGCATCTCGACGACGAACAACCGCGAGTTCTCGTCCCACGCCATCGCCACGGGGCTAGCCAGCAGCGGTTCGGCCGCCACTTGCTGAATGCGGTACCCCGGTTTCAGCGCGAACGTCCGGCGAGCATCTTTCGCTTCCGTCGGTGGAATACGCGGCAACTCCTTCGCGAAATCCGGTTCCGCCGAACCGGCACGACAACAGAGAAACAGTAGCCCAAATAAAGGGATCGATCGCATAGCAAACTCGCGTGAAGTCGAATGAGAATCGGCAAGGCAGGCGGGGAGTATTAGAAGTGTAATCGAAGCCGAAGTACGAAGGAAGTCAATTTTCGAGGTGTCCCGCCAAGCGATCTCGACGGATCTGTGGCATCGCTGCGATTTACTCGTCTTCCGGTGGTGGTGGAGGCGGTGGCGGGGCTTGGCTGTCGTCGAAGCGGAACGAGTCGAAGAAGTGCCGGACTTTTGGGCTGTCTGGTGCGAAATCGGGGCCGGCTACCATCAATATGTAGATCGTTTTGCCCTTCGTCGTCATCTGAATTGTGCCTTTACTGCCGTTCTTTTCGAGTACCCAGATGCGGCTCGGTTGGCCGCCCATCGTGCCTTTGGTTTTGCTCACGACGCGCATCTTGTCCGATTGCACCATTGCGTTGCCGATGACATCGAGGAACGGCCCGACCGATTCTTCGGGCATCTCGGCGGGGATATCCGAACTCGCGAGTTCGTAGACCTCGAGCGGTTGGCCGATCATCGTTCGCGTCCATTTCGTACTGCGAACCGTTGTTAATCCGCCCAACCCCGGTTCGCGTCGCACGGTTTCGGTACGCTTCAAGCGTTTCGGTACGTCGACCGTGACGCCATCAGTGTTCGGTTTAGCGGCATCCCAACGCGGGTTATTGAAGTTGTTGACGACAATCCCGCAAGTACACGCGGTAATGGCAAAAATCACGCCGAGACCGAGCAACACGTACACCCACATCGGCCGCGTGTTCTTGGTACGCAAGCGCCGTCGGGGGCGTTCCTCGCCGAAATCATCGGGTTCTGCGGACGATTCCGCCTTGGCAATTGCCGGAACGATCGTCACGATGTTGCATTCGGAACAACGCACTTGCGATCCCGCAAACTCGGCCTCCGCAGCGAGGATTTCCCCACATCCAGAACACGCAAACGTGATCGCCATGCACGATCTCCCCACGAAACGACATCACGAGACGAATTTCGAAATCATATCAGTTTCCGGCAAAGACGTCACTTGGATGTTGGAAACAAGAACTCTCGGAACGCACGTTCTCGTCCAGTTTTAAGTGACTCGCGTTTCACTTCAAAAACGATACGGCTTACCCGACAAAGTCGGCGGCTACGGCAAGTCGTACGAACTGGGGTCAAAAATCGCGAGTCGGGCGACGGGATTGCTTCGGCACCCATACGATTTTCTGAAGTCAATAAGTTTCAGACGATTTGACGTAAGTCGGAATTCGTATCGTGCACGGACTTACTCTAAAGTGTCGCGAAATGACATAGAAAGTGCGCGCAATGACATAGAAAAGGCGCTTCCGGTCGCTTTTTGGTCACTTTCGGTCGATGTTTTACCGTTGTCGTCTCATATGCGTCGTCGATGAACCTCGACGCAAACCGAGACAGGATTGCAGGATACGGCAAAACCGTCCGAAACAGATCAGCGATTTGCGATCAAAAAAGAGGCTTATTGAGACGAAAAAACACCAAAAACACGGTTTTTGAGTTTTCGCATTTGTGACTTACGTCGATTATGAGAGGCTATTCTTCGACCATTTTTGCGAAGGATCGCGTAATTTCGATCGTAGCAATACGCGTTTGACATCGTGGCACATTGCGATTACCATCGAAAAACCTGCCCGCCACGAGATCAAATCATGCTTCGCATTCTTGGCTCGAACAAACGTTTTTGCGATGGTGTTTCGCGACGCGATCTGATGCACATCGGCGCGCTCGCGCCACTCGGGCTTACGCTCGCTAATGCGATCGAAGCCTCTGCGCCGAAAATGGAAGCCGGTAGTTTCGGCAAGGCGAAACGCTGTTTATTGCTCTATCTGTGGGGGTCGCCGAGCCAGATCGATACCTTCGACCCCAAGCCCGATGCGCCGGTCGAAGTTCGCGGCGAACTCAGTTCGATCCCAAGCATCATTCCTGGCGTGCGCATCGGTGAGATTTTCCCGCGTACCGCTCAATTGCTGAATCGTGTCACGGTGTTGCGGTCGCTCCATCATGCGTATCCCGTACACGGCACGGCCTACGCTACCAGCAGCGTGCCTTCGACCGACATCCCGATGGAAAGCAATCCGCGCGACTCCCGGCACTGGCCGTTCATCGGCTCGGTCGTCGATTATCTCGGCGAGCGAGCCGATGCGAAACCGCCTGCGGTACCGCGAAATTTCGGTCTGCCGTTCCGCTTCGGCTCGAAGCGCGGCCCCTCGCGCTCCGGGCCTTTCGGTGGATTTCTCGGGCCGGCCTACGATACCGTTTGGTCCGAGTTTCGCGCGAAAGGCATTCGCGAGATCCTTCGCGATTCCGGCGAAAATAACTCGCCGCAAATGGTCGTCGCCGACCCGTATATCGGGATTCTTCCCACAGATCGATTCGAGACGATCGCGCCCGACTCCACCGTAACCATCGACCGGATGAACGGCCGTCTGTCGTTGCTCGATCAGTTCGATTTGGCACGCCGAAAAGTCGATTCGAACAGCTCGTACGGCAACTTCGACCGGCATCATGCGCTCGCGCGTTCGGTGCTGACATCGGGCAAACTCCGCGATGCGCTGGACGTGCAAAAGGAGGCATCGAAGTTACGCGAACGCTACGGCATGACGCTGTTCGGTCAGTCGTGCTTGGCCGCACGGCGCGTGCTCGAAGCCGGTGGCAAATTCGCCACGGTTTGTTGGGACGAATACGGCCTCGTAAACACCGGATGGGATACGCATATTCACATGAAAACCAGGCTTAAAGACGAACTCGGGCCAGGGTTGGACAACGCCTTTGCGACGCTGTTGGAAGACCTCGCCGACCGAGGAATGCTCGACGATACCGCCGTGGTGCTGATGAGCGAACATGGCCGCACGCCCACGGTGCAAAAAACACCCGGCGGCGGGCGCGATCACTGGTCGCGGGCTTACTCGGCGGTATTCGCCGGGGCCGGGTTCGCCAAAGGCCGCGTCGTCGGCCGCACGGATCGCATCGCCAGCGACGTCACGGAAACGTCATTCTCGCCGAAAGATGTCGTCGCCACGCTGTTCCACATGCTCGGGATCGATCCGCACTCCGAAATTCGCGACCGCCTCGGGCGACCGTATCCGATCGGCGGAAGTGGGCGAGTCCGCAGCGAACTGCTAGCGTAAACGGATACGATTTTTCAACCGGTGACACATGGCATTCTTCGAAGATGTTCCGTTGGCGGATCTGCTCGATCATGGCAAGAAGCTTGCGGGCACGATTCTCGTGGCGGGCGCGACGTTCCTGTTTGGCCGCTACTGGGGCCGCTACCGTGCCAACCGCGAATGGGACCGCAAAGAGTTCCTCAATCGTGTGATTATTAGCCTCAACATTTTTGATGAAGGCACCTTAAAGATTCGCACGGTGATGGAACAATCGCTGATGGAGGTTTTCCTCAACGACATCGTAATCGAGAAAGTGGTGACAGCCGCAAAGCAGACGACGCTCGATAACCCGATGTTGCCGATACCCAAGGCGGACCGCTGGTATTTACTCAACTTCGTGCTGAACGCGGTTGCCGAGCATTTCGCTGCGGGGCAAGTGAAACTCGACGCGGGCACACCAGTCATTCGCGTAAAATATGCGCTGTTCCTCACGTGCGAACTCGTCGGCGAGGAGCGGATTCGCAAAGTGCGTGCGATGCTGATTAAAGCGGAGTTGTTGGAGAACTTTCCGTATATGGAGACGCTACCAAAACTCGAAAACCCCTGGCACGAAGACCGCATCAAGACACTACGAATCGCATCGAAAATCTATGCGACCGAACCCGATCAGTTCTTGAAGTTAGAAGTGTGCGTGTAGGCGCATCATGCTGACCTGCGGCGGTCCCATTTTGCACGCAAATACGCGACTTGTCGCATTCGTGTTTCTTCGGGGGCGTCGGCTTGGAACGCCAGCGTTTCGCCGGTGATTTGCTCGAGCAAGCGATACGAGAAATGGCGGGTATCCAGGTCGCGCCGCTCGAGTGCATCGAGCAGCACCGGCAATGCATCCAACCCGTGCTTCGCGAGTTCGTGCCAAGCTTCGGACCAATTGTCTTTGTCTTTTAGCCGATCGACGAACCGGCGCATTTTCTCGTTGTCGATCATCTGCTGCGCACTCGAACTGAACTGCCCGGCAGAGGTATCTTCATCGCGAATCGGGGTCGCCAATGGGCTGTGTAACGTCGTACTGACCATCGGCGGGTTCAGAATCGTGGTTGGTTTGTTGGCGATTGGCAGCCCGCTGTTTGGCGTCGGTGGCTTCGGCGGTTCGTCGTCGCCATCGGTCTCGGCGTTCGATGGGAGATACAAACTAAACACCGCGTTCGGCGGCACGATTTCCGGCGACGGCGCGGGCGGCACAATCCGCGCCGGCACCGGCAATATGGTTGAACGATACTGCGTCGGGACTTCGTTCGGCATCAGCACCGAAAGTGGAATCGGGTCGTCCGCAAACGTGTTGCCGAGGTATTCGCGAATCGCAATCGGGTTGCGTTTCACTTCTTCCGGCGTACCGTGCGCAACGACTTTCCCATCTTTAATCAGGTAACTACGGTCCGTAATTTTCAGCACTTCGCGGACGTTGTGGTCGGTGAGGAGAATGCCGATGCCCTGGTTGGCGAGTTCGCGGATGTTGTGCCGAATGTCTTCGGTGGTGAGCGGATCGACGGCGGCGAACGGCTCGTCGAGCAGAATTAGAAGCGGTTCGCAAACGAGGCATCTCGCGATTTCGAGCCGACGTTTCTCGCCGCCCGAACAGCGTGCGCTATTGTTCTTTCGCACGTGCAACAGGTTGAATCGCGTCAGCGCTTCTTCGGTGCGTTCCCAGCGTTCGCGGCGCGTCAAAGATCGACCGAGCGTCCGGCTAACGGGCAACGCTTCGAGAATCGCGATCAGATTCTGTTCCACGGACAATTTGCGAAAAATGCTTTGTTCTTGGGATAAATAGCCCATGCCAAGGCGAGCGCGGCGGAACATCGGCAGGTGCGTCACGTCTTTGCCGTCGAAGAACACGGTGCCATCGTTGGGCGAAATTTGGCCCGTGGACATACGGAAACTCGTGGTCTTGCCCGCGCCGTTCGGCCCGAGCAACCCAACGACTTCGCCAGGGTTCACTTCGAACGAAACGCCGTTCACGACCGTCCGCGAACCGAATCGCTTGACCAGCCCCCGGACTTCCAAAAGTGCCATTCCACGGCTCCCACGAACGGATTTTCACACGGCAATAGGAATACCTACCCTATGCACCACATTCACACAAGACGATTTCGATTTTGCGAGCAAACCACAGGTCACTCGCAACGATTCCCCGTTGGAAAGGAGTAGTTAAGAGTTAAAAGTGGTTTGTTGTTGGCTACGCTTTCAGCAGTCCGTAGTTGAGCAGCGTTTGTTTCACTTTGGCTTCGCCGGCGGCGTCCATCGGCACCATTGGCAGGCGGAGTTCGCCGTTGCCGCGGCCGAGGAGTTTCATGGCGGTTTTGAGTGGGATCGGATTCGTGGCGACGCTGAGCATATCGCGGCAGAGCGGGAAAAGTTTGCGGTGCAGTGCGAGTGCCTCAGCGAATCGGCCTGATGCGTACGCCTTCACCATCGCCATCATGTCGCGTGGCACGATGTTCCCGACTACCGAGACGACGCCTTTACCGCCGATGCTCATCAGCGGAAGCGTCAAGCTGTCGTCGCCGCTGAGGATCGTCAGATCGGTGAGGGCGGCGACTTGCGAAGCCTGATCCAGCGAGCCGGTGGCTTCCTTAACGCCGACGATTGTCGGGCATTTCTCCGCGAGTTTCGCCATCGTTTCGGGTGCGATGTTCGAACCGGTGCGGCCGGGAATGTTGTAAAGCACGATTGGCAGATCGGTTGCGTCGGCGATCGCGCAGAAGTGGGCGAAGTAACCGTCTTGCGTCGGCTTGTTGTAGTACGGCCCGACTTGCAGCGAGCCGTTCGCGCCGGCCTTCTTTGCAGCCTTCGTCATCCGCACCGCTTCCCGCGTGTTGTTCGAACCCGTGCCCGCGAGAATCTTCAGTTTGCCGCGGCCGCGTTCGCAAACGAACGCGACGACCTTCTCATGTTCGTCGTGATCGAGCGTCGGCGATTCGCCCGTGGTGCCGCACGGAACGAGGCCATCGGTACCTTGCTCGACGTGCCAATCGACGAGTTGACCGAGGTCGTTCC
>JAYSYI010000033.1:0-7693 GCA_043727665.1 Limnoglobus sp.
GTCACCCACGGGAATTTGAAGATCGCCTCTTCGCGTTTCTCGTCGTCGGTCGCGTTGGGCTTTTGCAGCCGTTTCGCCCGTTCGACTTCTTTGTGTAACGTCGGCACGCTCTCCGTGTAGGTCGTTTTCACCCCGGCGAAAGCGAGCGGCCCCTTGCTGCCGTCGGCTTTTGGCCACGTTTCCATCGTGCGGATCGTCCCGGCAATCGCGAGGCAAAGCGACATCAGCAAGAACGGCGACCACGCCTTCGCCACGATCCACGCAGTGAGTGGTTTATCCGTGCCGTGCGATTTCAGGTCTTCGGAGAAGTCGATCCCGGCATGTTCGCAGGCAATCGGAGCTTTCCCGGAAGGCTTGGCCACCTCGGCGGGGAACTTCCATTCGTCCTTTGGCTTCCAGACGAAACGCAAGAACAGTGCGAGCGTAATCAGCGAAAACAGCCCGCCGCCGATGTCCGTGAGCGGCCAAACGACGAAGCCGGGAATCCAGACGTGCATCGTCGCGAAGAAGTACTGGAAGATCGCGAACGAACCGCCGCCAACGGCGAGCGCCGGCCAGACTTCTCGCGTCTGTTTCCATGTACACATGCACTTCACCATGTAAAGCGGGATGATGCACGACAGGATCGGTAGTTGGTGCCCCGCCATCACGCTGAGCGTATCGGGGTTGATACCGGTCACTTGCCCGAGCGTCAGCGTCGGTACGCCGAGGCCGCCATAACAGACGGGCGAGGTGTTCGCGATCAGGCAAATGACGGCCGCGCGCAATGGCGGGATGCCGAGGCCGACGAGCATTGCGCCGCAGATCGCCACCGGCGAACCGGCACCCGCTGCGCCTTCCATGAACGCGCCGAAGCAGAAGCCGATCAAGATCGACTGCACGCGGGCATCGCCGCTTAGCCCTGCAATCGAACGACGAATGATGTCGAATTGCCCCGTTTCCACGGTGAGATTGTAAAGCAGCATCGCGGCAAACACCGTCCAGCCGATCGGTAGCAGCCCGAAAATCGCACCGTGAACGAACGACCACGACGCCATCTGAACGGGCATGCCATACACGAGCCACGCGATTAGGATGGCCACGATCGCACCCACGGCACCGGCACCGCTCGCAATCCAGCGCCGCCCCACGAGCAGGTAAAACAGCACCAGCACCGGCAATGCCGCCACAACAGTGGATGCCAAGCGATGGCCGAGCGGGTCGAGATCTTGCGTATACGTGGCAGCGAACAGCATGATGGGGAGAACCTGCAACACCGGGGAGGGAGGAAATGAGATGCTACCAACCACCACCCCAGACGCAAGCAGATAGTGCCAGAAGCGCGAAATCTCGGTTTCCCAATCGACGTAAGTCCGAATTGCGGAGACTACTAAACCGTGTTTTCGGGTGTTGCGATCCTCTCGCGGAGCGAGAGGGCAAATTTGTTCGTCACTCGGGGACGATCGCTTCGGCTTCGATTTCGACGAGCATGTCGGGGTCGATGAGCTTGCTGACTTCGACCATCGTTGTGGCGGGGCGTGCGATGCCGAAGACTTCGCCGTGGGCTTTGCCGACTTTTTCCCAGTCGGCGATGTTCGTCAGATAGATGCGCGTGCGGACGACGTGTTCGGGTTTCGCGCCGGCTTTCTCGAGTGCGGAAACGATAGTTTTTAACGCTTGCACGGTCTGTGCGTACGGGTCGCCTTTGCCGACGAGGCCTTCCGGCGTCGATGCGGTGCTGCCCGATACGTGAACGAATGGCCCGACCCGAACGGCCCGCGAATAGCCGATGATCGGCTCCCACTTGCCGCCGGTGCTGATGTTCTCGCGCTTCATGATTGCTCCTCGTTAAATTGCAAATGGTACGACACGCGAACGGTCACCACAAATCGCCAACTCCGTGAATGTATTCCCAGTTTTGACTGAGAGCGTTATCGCATGTCACCAAATTCAGAATATCGGCGAACGCTTTCAAAGTGCCATCTGGGCCTGCGGCAGTTGGCGATTCTTGGCCGATTGCGCCTCCGGATACGAGCCAGACGCGCATTCCGGCGGCCTTGGCGGTGTGGACATCGACGGCCATATCGCCGATGTACACTGACTCGGCCACGATCGTGCCCAGCCGCTTCACGCCTTCGAATAACATGGCGGGATCGGGCTTCGCTTTGCCGACATCTTCCGGCCCGAGCACGACCGGGAAATACTCGTTCAGCCCGAGATCCTTCACGAGTTGTTTCGTGAAACAGACGGCCTTATTACTGCACACCGCGAGCAAGTAACCACGCTTGTGGAGTTCGATCACCGTCTCGCGGACGCCCGGAAATAGCTTCGTGCCCGCGGCCATCACCGAGGGATGGTGCGCGTGATACGCGGCCACGGCATCGGCGTTATTTGCCTGCGGGGCCAGCGTTTCCATGAGGTTCGCGAGGCCGAGGCCAACGTGTTCGCGCACGGTGCTTTCGGGGATTGCGGGCAAGCCGTAGATGCCGCGAACGTGATTCGTACTGGATGTAATGGCAGCGAAACTGTCCGCGAGCGTGCCATCGAAATCGAAGAGAACCGCGCGAATCGTCATGTCCAATCTCCGGCGTATCGTGCCGGAGTTATCGTATGAGTTAAAGCATGGTTCAAAAAACGGTGATTTCGGGTCGCAGTGCGTCCTTCGTTCTTCTTCTTTTCTGGTAGCCGCAGGTCTTTAGCCTGCGCGGGGGCAAATACCCTCAAAAACCAGTCGTGGCGAGTCTTCGAGACGCGACGCCATCGAACAGAATGTTCATTCCAGCGCACGAACCGTCGTGTTTCGAAGACTCACCACGACCCTCAGCGATTGCTCGTGGCAAACGCAGGCTAAAGACCTGCGGCTACCAGAATTGGACTTTGCTAATCGTGGCGTAGCGCGTCGATTGGGTCGAGCTTTGCGGCGCGACGTGCGGGGTACCAGCCGAACAAGATGCCTACGCCGACGGAGACGCCGAGCGCGAGGAAGATCGATTTCACGTGGATGATCGCGGGGATGTACAGCGTGCGAATCCAGGTGGCGGTTTCGGGTGCAGAGAGTCGTTCGGCGATGCTGCCCATCAATCGCGGCGCGGCCGGGACAATGAACACGAACGCCAGCCCGAAGATGACTCCGAGCATTCCACCGACGGCGGTTTGCACCGTGGCTTCGACGAGAAACTGCATCGTAATGTCGCGCTGTTTGCCGCCGAGTGCGCGCCGGATGCCGATCTCGCGGGTACGTTCCGTCACGGTCGCCAACATGATGTTCATGATGCCGATTCCGCCGACCAAAAGCGAAATCGACGCGATCAGTACGAGCAGCGAGGTGAAGCGTTCCTGCGAACGCTCGGCTTCCTTCAAGCGATCGAGCGGCACCGTAATCGCGAAGTCTTTCTTCGGGTGATCGCCTTCGAGCATCCGCTGAATTTCATTTCCGAATGCCTCGACCTTTTTACGCCCATCATCGGTGTCGATGTCCGCATCGAGGACGAGCGTGATCTGATTCACTTCGACCGACTCGCCGCTGCGCGAACCGGAACTCCGCACGAACACAGTGCTGCCAATACGACCGCGACACGTGCTGAACGGAATGTAAATGTCGTTGTTGTAATCTTCTGCGGCTTGGCTGCCACCGCTGCCGCCCGTGGGCATTCGGTCGGCGGCGACGCCGACGATCAGAAAGCGGTGGCCCCGGCACTGGATCGTGTGGCCCATCGGGTCTTCGAACGGGAAAAGTTTGTCGGCGGTGCCGGAGCCGAGCACGCAGACGTTCATCGTCTTCGCTTCGTCTTCATCGGTGAGGAATCGCCCGCGCGCGATCGCGATCTTGTTCACGTCCGCGTATTCCGGCGTCGTGGCCACGAGTCGGCTATTGTGGTTCCGTTCGAGGTAACGCAACTCGGACGGAAACACCCGCATCGGCACCATTCGCACGATGATGTTGCCGTACGTGGTGAAGCGGTCGTAGTCGCGGAATTTCAATCCGTAGCTGGCCACGAACGAGCGCGAACTCGTTGCCGAATCGTCGGGCGGCTTGACGCTACGTACGATGATGTTCGTCGCGCCCTGGCGTTTAATGTCGTCGAGCGCATCTTGCATCGAGCCTTTGCCGAAAGCCATCAGCGCGATTACCGACGCGGTGCCGATGACGATGCCGAGCACGGAAAGTAGCGCGCGCAGTTTGTGCAACCACAAGCTACGGACGGCGAGCACCGCGGCGCGAACGAGCTTCGTAATCGAGAAGCCGCCGCCACCGCGAACGGGCGTCGGGGCGGGTGGCACGTCGAAAATATTCATGCGGTCATCTCCACTAGCGCATCGTTGCGGACGTCGGTTTCGACGCGGCCATCGCGTAGCCGGACCACACGCCGTGCCCATGCCGCAATGTCGTTTTCGTGCGTCACCATGATGATCGTCTTGCCCGCTTTGTTCAGCATCGTCAGCATCTGCATGATCTCGATGCTCGTCTTGCTATCGAGGTTCCCCGTCGGTTCGTCGGCGAGAATCACGTGCGGATCGTTGACCAAACTCCGTGCAATCGCAACGCGCTGTTGCTGGCCGCCGGAGAGTTGCAGCGGGCGGTGATCGAGTCGATCCCCGAGGCCGACCATCTCCGCGAGCGCCACGCAGCGCGCCTTCGTTCGTTCGTCGAGCCGCACGCCCTGATACACCAACGGCAGCTCGATATTTTCGACGACCGTATACTGCGGCAACAAATTGTACGCCTGGAAAATGAAGCCGAGATATGTGCTGCGAATCTCGGAGAGATCGTCGTCGGACAGCCGCGCAACGTCTTCGGTGTTGAGATAATAACTGCCGCTCGTCGGCCGGTCGAGGCAACCGAGGATATTCATGAGCGTCGATTTGCCCGAACCCGATGGACCCATCAGCGCGACGAAGTCGCCTTCGTCGAACGACAGATTTAACCCCTTCAGCACATGCACCGGCACGTGCCCTTCAAGGAAATAATCCTTGTACAAGTCCGCAACTTCAACGATAGCAGGCATGGGAAACGTCGCAAACGAACCGGGGAAGGCAGAGAGAATAGCTTACCATAGCGAGGGAGTGGTGGCGAGTGATGAGAAAGGCCCGCGACCGTTCCATGTGGAACCTTAACGGTTCGGCGAACTGTGCGGCATGGGCGGATTTTGCTCTTCGAGCAAGATCGCAAGTCCGTGCTTCACGCTCGGAAAGGCCAGTTCTTCGGGGTCGACATCGCCGAGTTTCAGCCAGACGAACGAGGTAGCGCCGTCGAGTGCGGCGGCAGTTTCGGGCTGCATCGCGCGGCCGCGAAACATCAGATCGCAGACGGGATACGTCACGTTTTTGTAGAAGTATAAGTTCGTCAACGAGCAGACGTAACGCACCTCCGCGATCGCCAAACCGACCTCTTCGCGGACTTCCCGGGCGAGTGCTTCCTCGGCGGTTTCGCCGATATCGACGAAGCCGCCGGGCACGGTGAGCTTGCCGATGCCAGGGTCTTTGGCGCGACGAATGAAGATCGCGTGGCCCGCATCGTCGAATAAAAACGCCGCGGCGGCGAGCGTCGGGTTGAAGTAAAAGTGCAGGCCGCACGCCTCGCAACGGAGCGGGTTCGCACTGGCGTTCGATGCCGAACGAGCCAATCCGCATTGCGGGCAGAACCGAAAGAGTTGGTTGGGTTGCATGAGCTGATTTTACGGATGGCGAGTGATGAATCCGGATTTCTCACGAAAAGTTCATTGCGACGTTGCCGGAACGTATGTCGCTGCAATATAATTCGTAATGTTGGAAGGTCGCTCCCCCCCTTTCCGCGCATTGCGAGTTCCCTCCCGACTTGCTTAGTTTACACGCCACATGCATCTGCGCGTATTCGTTCCTTTTTATTCGTCGACGGAGGTCGTCCCAGTATGCGAGTATCTCATCATCGTCCGGCGCGAGCTGGATTCACGCTCATCGAGCTTTTGGTCGTGATTGCGATCATCGCAATCCTCATCGGGCTGTTATTGCCCGCCGTGCAAAAGGTCCGCGAAGCAGCAGCCCGTGCGAAATGCGTGAACAATCTGAAGCAACTCGGCCTCGGGTTACAGACGTATCACGACGCATTCGACCGCTACCCCGGCTATCGCCCGAGCGGGTTGGCCTCGACCGACGCGATGCGGAAATCGACGGGCTGGATGTACCAGATTCTGCCGTTCATCGAGCAACAGAACGTTTACAATCTGCCGTTCACGACGCTGGCCACGTTCGAGGCCACTATGGGCCCGATCGTCATCAACTCGTTCATTTGCCCGAGTAACCCCACACCGTCGATCGATGGTGGTGGCACCGCGTTGACGAACTATCTCGCGGTCACGGGTCGCCAGCGCAATGAATATTCCACGCTCGGTTCGGATACCGGCGTGGTGGGGGTTTTCCCGTCGACGAACAAAATCCGCATCGCATCGATCACCGATGGCACGAGTAACACGATCGTGTTTGGCGAACGTCCACCGTGGGTTGCGGGGCAGTGGGGCTGGGCGATGCGCGGTGCGCCGGACCTCGATAATATCTTGTGGGCGCAGTACACCACGAACTCACTCGACTCGAAGCCGTACACCACCGATGGGCTAGGAAATGCCTGCGTGTTCCCGCAGCAATTTCAGCCCGGCTTCCCGACCCCGAACCGCTGCGACCTGTACCACTTTTACTCGTACCACACAGGTGGCGGCAACTTCGCGTTGGCCGATGGTTCGACGCGATTCTTCTCGTACGCTGCGGGTGCGGTCATCATTCCTGCGATGTCCACGCGAGCACTCGGCGAGGTGATTTCCGAATGATGACTTTCAAGAAAATGCTCGCTGCGGTTACGCTCGCGATGCTGGTCGCTGGCTGTGGCGGTTCCGTAGGCGATGTGACGGGTAAGGTCACTTACAAAGATAAACCGGTCACGTCGGGGACGGTCGTCGTTCTCGGCAAAGACGGGATTCCGAAGTCGGGATCGATCCAGCCCGATGGCAGCTACCGTGTGGTCGGCGTGAAATCCGGTGAGGCGCGGGTGATGGTGTCCAGCCCGCCGCTCGTCGCTGTGGCCGGATCTGTCAAAGATGGTGCGAAAGCCGAAGCGAGCGACAAGCCATCGCTATCGCAAGAAGCCCCTGCCCCCGCCGCCAATCCGGAACTGACCAAGACTTGGGTCGCGATCCCAGAAAAGTACGGTGACACGACCAAAACCGATTTGAAATTGACCGTCGTCAGTGGCGCGAACGCCTTCGATATCCCATTGAACTAATTCGCCGTTGCACGGAAGAATCGGATCGGCCGCAGGAGTTTCCTGCGGCCGATTTTCGTTAAACCCCAGTCACCATCCGCACAATCCGGATTGCTGCCGGCAATCCGAACGGTACGCTGTTGAGGATCGGTAAGCCGACGAACAGTAACGGTATCCCTGTCACAAAACCCCAACTCATTGCCGCCATGTTGCTCTCCTTTTGAAATCACACTGCGGCGCGGCGGCCGGGTTTCGACACACCGATACTTGCGGGTTCGGCACAGCCGCCGGCGGTGGGTAGCATCTTATACGGGCTGCAATTGTTCCGCGGGTTGAACGCGGTGCGCAGCCGCACCATGAAGTTCAGATCGTCCTTCGTGAACAGCACGGGCATGAAGTCGAGTTTCTCCACGCCGATGCCGTGTTCGCCCGTCACGCTGCCACCGAGGCGAATGCATTCGCTCAGGATATCGTGGCTCGCGTCGA
>JAYSYI010000034.1:0-2488 GCA_043727665.1 Limnoglobus sp.
TCCACGCCGTGAATCGTGGCGCGGTGCCCGGAACTGTAGCCGTGCGATGCATCGCCAGAGGCCCAAAGGAATCGACCATCGGCGGTCGAGAAGGCTGCGGTGCCTTTCCCGTTCGGGCCGCCTACGTAAACAATCGCGACGCCATCGACGATCAGCGGCGAACTCGAATAGCCCCATTCGGGTCGACGACCGCCAGTGTCGACGGTGATGTTCGTCAGCCAGTTTCGCTTGCCCGTTGCAGCATCGAGGCAGACGAGGTTACCCGTCGCACCAAGCGCGTAGACTTTGTTCCCGTCGATTGTGGGCGTCGAACGTGGCCCCACTGCAGCGATTTGCTCGAAGAATCGCCCCTTCATTTCGTGCGACCAGACTTCCATACCGTTCTTAGCATCGAAACAAACAGTGACTTCGTTTTCGCCACGCTGTTCGAGTGTGAACAAGCGATCTCCGACAACCGCGAAAGATCCCCAGCCAGGACCGATGCGATGTTTCCAAAGTAACTTCGGTGGGTTTGTCGCCCAGTCCATATCGAACTTCACGCCTTCGATGCGGTTATCGCGTTTCGGCCCGCGAAACTCCGCCCAGTCGCCGGGTTTCACGCTGGCAATTTCGGTTGACACCGGGTTTACGTTCGGCTTCCGGGTTGCCAGTTCCGCGATGTATTGCTCTTCCGAAGTCGGCGTCCAGCGCCAACTGAGTTCCGGTTTGAGTTCCGCACTCGTTTGATCGATTCGCACGAGCGAGAAAAACGACCAGCCGACGAGAATCGTCGCAATCACGCCGACTCGCCGTACGTTCCATTGCAAGGGGATGCTGGCAAGCAGCCAAACGATCCACAACAACCCGATGAACGGGAAGCCGAATGCAAATACGAACTTCGGGTCGCTCCGGTAGAGTGTGGCAGCCAACACGAACGAGGGGAGCAGAAACAGGACAAACGGCAACCAGCGAAACTGGCCCTGGCCCTTCATCCCGCGCAGCCACCATGCCACGAGGCCAAGGGAGCACATGACCGGTCCGCCGAGCATTCCGAAAAAGTGTGCCGTAGTGCGCGTGAACAGCACAGGTAAAACGAATATGCATACCGCAGCAATCGCTAGCATCACCACAATCGGCCACAAGCGAGGACGGAACGAATCGACCGATGACATGCGTTGACTCCCTTTTGCTTATGTCTTGAAATCCAGAACGATCTCTGGCTTCTCTTTCCAACCTGCTGGTGGCACATTGCCGTTTTTGTTCATGAATTCGAGTAAGATCTGTGCGATCAGTTCATTCGAAAAGAACGACTCGAACCGGTTCCGTGCGGCCGTCCATTCCCCTGCCAGGAACCAACCGACCGATTCGTCCCAACTCTTACGTTGCGGTTCCTTCATGTTGCCCTGCACCGAATCCGCTGCGGACGGCATGAGTTCGCTCATAACTAGCCCGGCCTTCATCCCGGCGGGCACGAATTTCGCGAGTCGGCGCGTTCGTACCCGTGGGTTCGGGCGTGCGTTGAAGTGCTCGGCGACGGCTTCATCGACGAGGATTCGCACGCCGAACTTCTTGGTCAGCGATTCTAACCGCGACGACAGATTCACGACGGGACCAAACACGTCGACTTTCGCGAGGTCGAATGCTCCGAGGCGGCCGGCGATCGCTTTCCCATGCGCGATACCGATGCCGCAACTGAGTTCGTTCCACCAACCGCCTTTGTCGAATCGGCTGCGGATGCGGAGGGCCGCCTTCGCTGCGCGCTCGATCTGGTCGGGTTGTGCGTCCGGCCAGCCCCAAAACGCCATCACCGCATCGCCCTGGAACCCGGCTACGACGCCATCTTCCTGCGTGATAATGCTGCTCATGTCGTCTAGCGCCGCCGAGAGATCGTGCCAGGTGTTTTCAAGCTGGGCTTCACCATCGGCGGCAAAGATGCACGAACCGCGCAAATCGCAGAACAGCACCGTAACGCTCGTTAGACGTGGCTTCAAAATCTCGTCGAGTTGCTCGGGCGTCGATTCGTTCCACAACCGGCGTGGAATGAACTGTTGGTACAGCGTCAGGCGGCTCTGTAATTGGTGGGCGCGACGCGTCGATTCGATCAGGCTTGCGACGAGTTCGATGACTTTCTGATAGTCAGTCAGTTCCTTATCGCGAACCTGCCCGTTAATGATGAGCGGTTCTTTCGGGGATCGCCCATCGACGTACAAACCCCAACCGGAGCCATCTTTGAATGGCGTGCATATGGCCCACGGCGTGCCTGGTAGCTGCCGGTCCATCCGCATGGTCACGTTCTCGGTGCGTTCGCCGAAGACGTGCAGAATGCTCTTGCCTTCCTGGCGAATCGCACGATACGCCAGCCGTCGCGAGGCGGCGAATTGTTCGGAGCGGCCCGATAGTCGTTGTTGGTGATCGCGTACGACCACCCGTTTGTCCGCCTCGGTCGATTCCGCTGGAATTTCCACAACGGCAAAGGCGTCGGCGTAGGGAAGCGCGTCGAGGCCAACTT
>JAYSYI010000035.1:0-7672 GCA_043727665.1 Limnoglobus sp.
TGCGATGGCCAACAAGTGTACGCGATGTTCTGGGACGGCAAAGCGGTAGCGATACACGCGTTCGACATGGAAGGTACCGAGAAATGGCATGCCTCGCTCGGGAGTTATTCGAGCCAGCACGGCGCAGGGATGTCGCCCGTCGTTCATGCGGGCAAGGTGTTTGTGAACTTCGACCAAGACGATGCCGCCGAGATCGTGGCGTTCGATGCCAAGACTGGTGAGAAGGTTTGGTCGAAGGAGCGCAAGGCGTACCGCGCCTGTTACTCGACGCCGCTCGTTCGCGAACTGCCGGGTGGCAAGTCCGAAGTCGTGGTGTTCAGCACCGCCGGAGCCGCTGGTTACGACCCCGAAAATGGCACGCTCAACTGGAACTGGGCAATCCCCTGGCAAGCGGGCGAGATGGCACTGCGTTCGGTTGCGTCGCCGTTACTGGCGAACGGGCTGCTCGTCTGCCTCACGGGCGATGGCTCGGGTACGCGCTACGCCGCCGCGATCCAACCGGGTGCTACGCCGACGGTGGCATGGGAAAACCGCAAAGGTAAGGGCGTGCCGTACGTGCCGTGCCCCGTGGTGAAAGGCGAGCATATCTACTGGGTGACCGATCAGGGCGTGGCCGAGTGCGTCGAGCTGAAAACGGGCAAGATCGTCTGGTCCGAACGCGCCGTGAACCGCGCGGTGTCCGCATCGCCGATCCTCGTCGGCGAGAAGTTGATTATTATCGACGAAGGCGGCAAGTGCGTCATTTTGAAGGCCACACCGAAGGGTTACGACAAACTCGGCGACGGCGACATCAACGAAGCCACCTTCGCATCCCCGGCCATCGCCGACGGCAACTTATACATCCGTAGCACGTCGAATCTGTATTGCATTCGCGCGAAGTGACCGTTTAGACTTCGGCTACGAACTCCCCTGCCGCACGGATGCGACGTTATGCCCGATTCGGTTCCGTCTCGTTTCTTGTCTACGCGTGCGTTACGGCGGGCGTTTCTGTTCGGCATCGCGTTCCTGTGCCTGTTCACTGCCGTCAAATATTACGCGAAGGCGGAGAAACCGAGTCGGCTCGGGGACCAGACGCGCACGGCGTTCCTGCGCTGGCGACCGCAGGTTCTCGCGCTCGATGATGGGCGAAATATCTACGACGAATTCCGCTACCCAAACCCGCCGATTATGGCGCTAATCTTGCGGCCGTTCATGGAACTGCCTCCGCTCATCGGTGCGATGGCGTGGTTCTTCGCGAAGGTCGGCATGGCGGTCGCGATGATCGTCTGGACGTTTCGCTTGCTCGCGGTGCCGATGGCGGACTGGGTGAAGGGACTCGCGATCGCACTGAGTTTGCACCCGATTCTCGGCGACTTGGCGCACGGCAACGTCAATTTGTTCATCTCGTTCGTGGTCGTTGGCGCGCTCGAATGCTACCGTCGCCGCTGGGATTTCACCGCCGGTCTGGCCATCGGTTTAGCGATTGCCTGCAAAGTCACACCTGCCCTTTTCGTGCCGTATTTCCTCTGGAAACGTGCCTGGCGGGCGCTCGCTGGGGTAGTCGTCGGTTCGATGTTGTGGCTCGCGATCGTACCGGGTGGCGTGCTCGGCTGGGAGTATAACCGCGTGCTGCTGACGAGTTGGTTCGAGCATATGGTGAAGCCGTTCGCGATCGATGGCAAAGTCACGACCGAACACCCGAACCAGTCGATTCCCGGCGTCGTGTTTCGCTTGCTCACCGCCGAGCCATCGTTCCTCGAATACGACCCCGAAGACGGCCAGCCGATCTCGTCGGAGTTTCACAATCTCGCCGATGTCGGCCCGGTGAACGCGAAGCGGATTGTGCAACTGGCGATGTTGCTATTCGCGCTCGTCATCGTCGCATTGTGCCGATGGCCGACGCACCGCGCGAACGTGCCGCGAGCGGGGCCGCCACTCGTTGCCGAGTATGGCCTGATTCTCATCGGTATGTTGTTGTTTAGCGAGCGAACGTGGAAGCATCACGCGGTCGCGCTGATCGTGCCATTCAGCGCGATCTGCTGGGCAATTGGCAGTACGCATTTTTCGAAGCGAACGCGAATCGGCATCGGCGCAATCTTCACCGTTGCCGTCGCGCTGATGTGGCTACCGAGCTTCATGGGGCCAGAAACGCAAGACCTCGCACTCGTCTACGGCACGCACACGATGGCATTCGTGCTGACCGTAATCGTACTGATGGTGATGCAGATTGCGTTAAAGCGAAGCGATCCCTCTCGTGCATAACTCACCACTCGCCACTCACCACTCGACACACTCAAGACTGGCCCCGTCGCCGACGGGTGCGCAGCATGTGGGCAATGCGCGAACGTACCTCGTGGCGTGGCTGGCGGCGCGGTCGCAATCGGGCACGCTCGCGTTACGCATCGAAGACATCGACTCGCCACGCACGAAAGCGGGCGCGGCCGAACAAGCGATGACCGACCTGCGCTGGCTCGGTTTGGACTGGGACGGCGAGCCGGTCGTGCAAACCGCACGGCTGCCGTTGTACGAAGCCGCACTTCGCGAGTTGCAGCAAAACGAACTCGTTTACCCCTGCACGTGCAGCCGAACCGACATCGCGAATGCGGCGAGCGCGCCCCATGCGGAGCACGAAGGGCCGACCTACCCCGGTACCTGTGCGGGGCGTTCGGCACGCGATGCGGCGACGTTGGGAATGCCGTACGCCTGGCGGTTCCGCGTTGCGGAGTCGCCGGTTTTCGAAGATCGCATCGTTGGCCGTACGGCGCTGGATTTGCAAAGTCTGGGCGGCGATTTCGTCGTCTGGAAGAACGCGGGCACGCCGGCGTATCAACTCGCGGTCGTCGTCGACGATGCGAAAATGGGCATTACCGAAGTCGTTCGCGGCGACGATCTGTTACCCTCGACGCCCCGACAACTGCTGCTTTACCAGGCACTGAAACATGTACCGCCGCAGTTCGCGCACGTGCCGCTGGTAGTCGGCGAAGACGGCCGACGCCTCGCGAAACGCCACGGCGACACGCGACTCTCCGCACTGCGCGAAGCCGGCGTTCGCCCCGAAGCATTACTCGGGTTACTCGCTTGGTCCTGCGGCTGGCTCGATCGCGCAGAGCCGGTGACGGCGCGAGAGTTACTGCCGCATTTCTCCTTCAACGCGATCCCACGCACGCCATTCGTGCTGACGGCAAACCACCTCAGCGCGATCGGGTATGGATGATTATTTCACGACTCGCACGCTGATGCGGCTCGTCGTGGTCGCGTCGCCGGTTTGCCAGATGCGGTGCGTCTGCTTCTGGAAGTCGGCTTCCTTCGCTTTGTAAATGTCGCAGAAAGTTTGCGGGTTGCGGTCGACGAGCGGGAACCAACTGCTCTGCACGTGGACCATCAGGCGGTGACCGGTTCGGAACGTGTGGCAGATGTCCGGCATCGTAAATTTCACCGAAGTCATCTTGTTCGGCTCGAACGCTTCGGGCGTCTCGAAACTGTTGCGGAACTTGCCGCGAAACGGCTCGCCGCGAACGAGCATCTGGAAGTTCCCCATCCGTATGCCCGCCGGGTTCGGGTCGGTATCAGGGGCATCGGCGGGGTACACGTCGATGACCTTCACCACCCAGTCGGCATCGGTGCCGGTGGTGCTCACTTGCAACTGCACGTCAATCGGCCCGCTCAGCGTCAGATCGTCCTTCAGAATCGGCGTCTGATAAACGAGCACATCCGGACGGCGCGAGGCGTGACGCTGGTCGGCGACCATGTACTCGTAATCCATTTTCACCGTCGTTCGTTCGAGGAACGGCACCGGCTTCGCGGGGTCCGAAACGAACTCATCGCTCGTCGGCGATCCCGTCTCGAATGCTGTCTCGAGGCGTCCGCCGCGGTTCAGGTGGAACTCGGTTTTCTGCGTCGTTTTCGGCGGCCACGCATCGTACTTCCGCCAGACATTCGTGCCCGATTCGAACACCCACGCCTCCGGTGCCACGAACTCGCCCTCGCCCTTCAAAATCTTCTTGAAGAACGGCAGTTCGATCTTCTCGCGATAGAACTCGGCCGTCTTCGAACCGAACCGGATGTTCCCCAACGATGACCCCTCGCCACGGCTCCAACCGCCATGATCCCACGGCCCCATCACGAGGAAATTGTTTGCATTTTCCGGACTGCCGCGCTCGGTGTTCTTGTAGCATTCGAGCGAGCCGAACAGGTTCTCCGCATCGTACCAACCGCCAACGGTCATCGTGGCGGGGCGGATGTTCTTGAGGTGCTGGCGAATGTTCTTCGACTTCCAAAATTCGTCGTAGGTGCCGTGCGCCATCATCTCGTTCCAGAACGCGATTTCGCCCTTCAGGTACTTCTTATCCGCGTTGGCGAGCGGCCCCATTTGCAGGAAGAAATCGTAGCCATCGGGCGTGTCGTGATCGAACGGCAAGCGGCCAAACTTCGCGGACGGCTCCGGGCGGATTTTGCCGAACGCCGCCATGAAGTTGAAGCCGTGCGGCAGGAACAGGCAGCCGTTATGGTGGAAGTCGTCGCCGATGAACCAGTCCGTCACGGGGGCTTGCGGCGAGCAGGCTTTGAGCGCCGGGTGCGCGTCGATCATCCCCGCCGCCGTGTAGAAGCCGGGGTACGAAATGCCCGACTGCCCGACCTTGCCGTTGTGGTTCGGCACCTTGTTCAGCAGCCATTCGATGGTGTCGAAGGTGTCGGTACTTTCGTCGAAATCTTTCGGCCCCTTCTTTGGGTTGTGCGGTCGCACGTTCGTGAACTCGCCTTCGGACATCCAGCGACCGCGGACATCCTGATACACGAAAATAAACCCGTCGAACGCGAACAGCTTCGACGGCCCGAGCGTGGTGCGATAGTTGTCGACACCATATGGCGCAACGCTGTATGGCGTGCGGTTCAGCATCATCGGGTATTTCTTCGTATCGTCTTTCGGAACGTACACCGCCGTGAACAACTTGACGCCATCCCGCATCGGAATGCGATACTCGTACTTCGTGTAGTTCGCGAGAATATGTTCGCGCAGCAACTTGGCTTCATCGACAACCGGCATCTGCGCAAACGCAGTGGAAACGACGGAAAACAGCAGAATCGCAGTCAGGAACTTCATCGTGTGGTATCCCTTAACGGAACGGTGTCCGAGAACGAGGATACCCGAGTTACCACGCCAGTGCGAACGGGAATCTGGCAACGGCACGTGTGCTTTTAGAATTCGGCCGCGATGGAAACGGCATCGTGCTTCTCGTTACTGACAATCGTAATCCGCCACTTCGCGTCCCTCACCACTTTCATTCCGAGTAACATCTGGCTTTTATAAATCGGGCTTCCGATGTCGATGACTGCGATACCATCGGGCAACATGATCGAAATCGCTTTTCGGTTGACATCGGGTGAGCGCGAGCCGGGTACGTTCGGCCAGATCCAGACGGCTGCATCGTATTTTTGAATCTCCTCATTCGCGATTCGCAAACCACAACGAGGTAATAATTGACGCAGAATTTTGCTGGATGTGTCCGTGCCCGCCCACAGAAGAAGTTTCTCTCGATCGATGATCGCCGTGTTGTTGAAGCCCGTATCGAATATGGCGGGAAATCGCGGTGATTCGGGCGTCGGAGGATGTTCTTCCGATTCCGTAATGCTAACCCAAAGATAGATGACATCGTTGCGGTAGGTCGATTCACCGTTTGGGAGCGGGTAGGTTTTATCGTCTGCTGCGACGACCCCAAACGGTAACTGGCTGATGAAATTCTGCATGGATCGTCACATCGTGGCCGTGAGAACGATGGGATCGATTCGGAAAATCAGGAAATCATCGAGGGTGAGACCGGCTTCTCGAGCCGTTCGTAGCAATTCGATCTTTGATGCGGCCATGCCGAGTCGCTTTGCGCCGTGGTAGGCCACCCACTTGTTATTCGCATCGTTGCGTTGCCGTTCCAGCAACTCAGGAAGTTCTTCAAAGAACGTGTCGGCTGCCAACTGGCGGATCGAAACGGGCAGTGGGGCGTTCGTGCGTACGGCGCGGATATAAAACCCATAACGCAGTCCCGCAATCGGCCTGACAATTTCGTAACGCAGTTCGCCATTCTCGGTTTTTAACGATTTGTGCAGACGTTTGGCTTCGGCTTCGGTTGTCGCGTCGGTGCGTTTCGTTTCGAGCCATTCGACGTGGACGCCCAATTGGTGCGACAAGTTTCCGTGATAATCGTACGGCACGGAGACTTGCATTCCGTTCTCGCCGCGAATTCGCACGGAAAGATACTCGATGGTCGAAGGCGTAATATCGACGTGAATTGGCTTGCACTCGTCGATTCCCTGAAACGCGTTCATGGTGTCGTACTGAATCTGGAATCGAGATTGCCCTTCGCTGGAAAAATGACACGGCACAACGAACGTGCCTTGGTTCGAAGTCGATTTCTCGACACAAAATGGCAGTGGCCTCGCTTTATTATCCAGCGTGAAATCGACGAAAGTGGCGTTCGCAAGGTCGAACACTTCCCAAGGTTCGGCTCGACCGGCGTATTGAACGGGCCAATTATAGATTTGCGTCGGCAACTTCGAAGCCTGGACAAGCTCAATCGTATGACGAAAGCGAACGCGGCTTTCATCGCAAACGATTATCTCATCGGCACGCGAGCGCGTATGTCTGTCCGCACTCCTGGTGAATGGAGGCACAACTTGAACTTCGCGTTCGCTATCCAAGGCAACGGCATTCATGGCAAATTCTCCATGCTGACGATTTTACCACATCCTACGCCGCCACATTCGCCTGGGATCGGGATTCGTTTAGCCGCGCCGCGTAGTCTTCGGAGCGAAGCGCGGGCTCGATGTGTCGGATGTTGTGTGATGGTTACGCGAATTTGTGCCCCGCGCTTCGCTACGCAGAGCCTACGCGGCGCGGCTAAACGCCGAAATTGGCGATCCCGACGCTCTTTGCGATTTTTACGATGCGCTCTCGGGCGAGTGTCGCGGCGTGGTCGGGGTTTTCGTGGCAGGTGTAGAGTTCGATTGTCACCCAGCCGTTGTAGCCGACGTCTTTGAGTGCGGTGAGTGTGCTGGCGAAATCGATGACGCCTTCGCCGGGAATCAGGTGATGGTGGACGCGCGTGGCGGCGATGTCTTCGAGGTGGACGTGGCGAATCAGTGGGCCGAGGCGGCGGACGGTGGCGGCGGGGTCGTCGCTCACGCAGTACGAATGGCCGATGTCGAAATTCAACCCGAGGTACGGCGACGTGATATGCTGTGCGAATTCGAGATACTGATCGGCCGTTTCAATCAGCAAGTCCGGTTCGGGTTCGACGAGCAATAACACGCCTTCTTTTTCCGCATGTTCGACGACGGGTTTTAGCATTTCCACGAACAGCTTCAGGCACTCGTTCCAGGTGCGCCCTTCGAGCGGGCCACCCGGTTCGGTGGTGATGCACGGCGCGCCGAGTTCCTTCGCCATCGTGAGCGCGCGTTTGGTGTGATCGATGCGAACTTGGCGGTAATTCACATCGGGTTCGATCCACGACGGGTGCCAGTATTTCTGGCGGCGATCGTTGACCGCGTGCATCATGAAAGCATTGATGTTCGCGATCTGCAACTTATTCTTTGCGAGTGCATCGCGGATCGCCTGCTTCTGTTCGGGCAGCAAGTACGCGGGCCAAGCGTGTGGCACGTCCGCCATGATCTCGACGCCCGCATAGCCGATGGCCGCGAGTCG
>JAYSYI010000036.1:0-2484 GCA_043727665.1 Limnoglobus sp.
ACCACACCGGACCGGCTGACGTTCGCGTATCGTCGTTTGCTTTCGCGCGAACCGAAGCCCGAAGAGCGTACGATTCTCGCGAAGATGCTCGAACAACAACTCGCACGATTTAAGGCAGACCCCGCCGCGGCGAAGAAGTTTCTTATGGTCGGGGCGGCCCCGCAGGAACCGAAACTCGATGCGGTCGAACATGCGGCGTGGGCGAGCCTCATGCTCGCGGTTTTCAATCTCGACGAATCACTGACACGGGAGTGACATGGAACCGATCACCGAAAATGCCATCCGCGTCACACGCCGCCAACTGTTCGGCAGCGCTGCCAGTGGCGTCGGCGTGGCGGCACTCGCCTCGCTTTTGCAACAAGAATCGAATGCCGCCGAGAAGCCGCTCGGGCAACCGGCGCTACCGGGGCTGCCGCACTTCGTCCCCAAGGCGCAGCGTGTGGTGTACCTCTGGCAGGGCGGCGGGCCATCGCACCTCGATTTATTCGACCCGAAGCCGACGCTCGAAAAGTATCGTTTGCAAGATCTCCCCGAGAGTGTGCGCGGTACCACGCGGCTTTCTACGATGACGGCGGGTTACAAAAAGTGGCCCGTACAGCCCGCGATCAAGCCCTACAAAAAATGGGGCAAGAGCGGGCTAGAACTCAGCACGATGCTGCCGTTCACGGGCGAGATCGCGGACGATATTTGCGTCGTGCGATCGATGAACACCGAAGCGGTCAATCACGCGCCGGGTGTGACGTTCTTCCTCAGTGGTGCGCAAATTCCCGGCCGTCCAAGCCTCGGTGCGTGGGTGACGTACGGCCTCGGTAGCGTGGCGAGCGACCTGCCCGCGTTCGTGGTCATGACGTCGTCGGATAAAATCCGCAGTTGCGGGCAACTCTTTTACGATTACTACTGGGGCAGCGGGTTCTTGCCGAGCAAGTTTCAGGGCACGCGATTTCGCGCGACGGGCGACCCCGTGCCGTACCTGAACAACCCAGAAGGCATCTCAAGGGAGTCGCGCCGGCAACTCCTCGATGGCATTCAAGAATTGAACAAACAGCATCTGCAAGAGTACGGCGACCCCGAAACCGACACGCGCATTTCGCAATATGAAATGGCGTTCAAAATGCAGATGAGCGTACCGGGATTGCTCGATTTCAAGGACGAACCGAAGCACATTCTCGATATGTACGGGCCGATGGTCCACGAACCCGGTAGCTTCGCGCGGCACTGTCTGATCACCCGCCGCTTGCTCGAACGCGGTACGCGATTCGTGCAACTCATGCACAGCGGTTGGGACCAGCACGGCAACCTCCACACGCAACTCGAAGTTCAGTGCAAAGACACCGACCAACCGTCGGCGGCACTCGTGAAGGATCTCAAACGGCTCGGGTTGCTCGACAGCACGCTCGTCGTTTGGGGTGGCGAATTCGGGCGAACGCCGTTCGGTCAAGGGCCAGCGGACAAGCCGACGGGCCGTGACCACTTCGGGCGAGCGTTCAGTTTGTGGATGGCAGGCGGCGGTGTCAAAGGCGGGCACAGCCATGGCGAAACCGACGAGTTCGCATGGAACATTACGAAAGACCCCGTTCATGTCCACGATCATCAAGCAACGATCTTGCACCTGCTCGGCATCGACCACAAGAAGCTGACGTTCAAGTATCAGGGCCGCCAATTTCGGCTGACCGACGTTCACGGCGATGTGGTCAAAGGCGTGTTGGCGTAAGGCATCCCGTATCTGGTATCATGCGGATAACAGGTGAGGGATTAACATGCATCAGGACAAGGATCGCGGCAGCAAGTGGCTAATCGAAAACTTCGGCGATGCGATCCTTAAACTCGCGGGCTACAAAGAGTTTCTCGAATGGAAACACAAGCCTTCAGAAGTCGTTGCGCCGAGGCGATTCCCCGATGGCCTGATGCAGGTTCGCTTCGCGAGGCAGTCGGAATTCACGTTGGTTTTGGTGGAAATCGAATCGTATCCGAACGTCGACGCGGACCGACAGGTGCTCGAAGATGTGGCACTAATATATATCTCGAACACCATCGAGTGCCCGAAGTGATTTCGCTGGTTTTGAAGCCGAAAGGCCATCAGCGCATATCGGGCCAGTACGAGCGAACCAGCCACCTCGGCCATACGCGATTAAGTGGCTCGTGGCCCGTAATCGAACTTTGGCTGTGGGAAGCCGAAGAGCTTTTCGCCGATGGCGACGTCGGCCTGATACCATGGGCGACGCTCGCGCGTTCGGATCAGCCGGCAGAGGTGTTGGTCGCGCGCTGCGTCGATCGGATTCGCGAAGTACCCAACGAAACGAAGCGTGCTGCACTGTTGGCCGTGACTGAAATTCTCGCGGGTTTGGCGTATTCAACCCAGCGATTTCCGAATCTTTTTGGAGGAACCCAACCGATGCTCGAATCACCAATCATCGACGAAGCCCTAGAATTCATGCGTCTGCGAACGATCCGGGAGAACGTGCGCGATGTGCTCGAAACCCGATT
>JAYSYI010000037.1:0-2482 GCA_043727665.1 Limnoglobus sp.
GATGCGGCGTGCGAATGGCACCCCGAACTATCGCCCGACGAGTTGGCCGCGAAGATCGTGGAGTATCGCAAGAAGGGCTGGCGGCCGCACATCATCAGCGTTCATAGCAACCGAGAGGACGTGAAATTCCTTGCGGTGTTCACCGAGAACAAAGCGAACGAGAGATGGGAGTTCACGCCGAACTTCAGCGTGGCCGACTACGAAACGCAACTCGTCGAACGCAAGGCCAAAGGCCAACGCCCGCGATGTGTCGCCTCGCACATCGCCGAAAGCAAAGTGAGTTATACCGTCGTCTGGGACCGCGTGCCCGCCGGCAAGTAATTGGGCTTCCCCCGTTCGCTGGTTTTGGTATGTGCTTCTTAGCAGGGGTTCGTTGGGGGACGTTTTCTTGTTTGGGGGAGTATCGCATGGACGCCACACAAACGCGTACGGGCAACAGCACGCACAA
The DNA here is from genome assembly GCA_043727665.1 of Limnoglobus sp. GTDB lineage: Bacteria > Planctomycetota > Planctomycetia > Gemmatales > Gemmataceae > Limnoglobus. Next base: position 449 of record JAYSYI010000037.1, read on the forward strand.
TAGCCGGTCCGAGAGTTTGCCGCTGGAGCAAATCAAACAAAATCCGTATCAGCCGCGAAAGCGCTTCGACGACGACGAACTGTCGCAGTTGCGCGATAGCATCACGAATCACGGCATTTTGCAGCCGTTGGTCGTTCGCAAAATGGCAGACGGGTTTCAATTGATCGCCGGGGAGCGCCGATTGCGGGCCGCGAAGGCCGCCGGGTTGCGAGAAGTGCCCGTTCACGTCGTCGATTTCAACGAACAACAAGTGTTCGAAGCCGCGCTCGTCGAGAACATTCAACGTAGCGACCTCAACGCCATCGAGAAGGCAACGGGGTTCAAGGAATACCTCGAACGCTTCAAGATGACGCAAGACCAACTCGGCGCGAAGCTCGGGCTGGATCGCACCACCATCAGCAACCTCGTGAACCTGCTCAACCTGCCTGGCGACGTGCAAGATGCCGTGCGACACGGGACGATTTCGCTCGGCCACGCCAAGGTACTCAAGGGCGTTGCGGATTCGAAATTGCAGTCGTCGTTGTGCAAAGACATCATCGTTCGGAGCTTGTCGGTTCACGCACTCGAACAACAAATCAAGCTGTTGCGGCAAGAACCCGCCACCGCCGCCGACACGGGTTCCAAGCGCGAAGCAACCGCACCTGCTGAAAAGACCGCACATGTCACGAGTCTTGAGAATGACTTGCGGCAGAAGTTCGCCTGCCGCGTCGAGATTAAAGTGAAGGCCAAGGAAAAGGGGCAAATCGTCATCGGCTTCGACAACAACGATGACTTCGAGCGGATCATGCAAGTTTTGAATGGCTAAACGCTCGATTTTGCTCTCTCATAATTGACGTAAGTCCGAATTGCGAACGCTCCAAAACTCGTTTTTGGGGTGTTTTTTCGTCTCAATAAGCCAGTTTCCGATCGCGAATGACTGATCTGTTCCGAGTGATTTTGCCTTATCCTTCGATCCTGTCGTAGGTTATGGCGACAGCCATCGATCCGCGACTCGTCGTAAGTACCGACCGTTTCGCGTCACTATGCGATCAAAAATCGACCGGACGCGCCTTTTTGATGTCATGGCGCGCCTTTTTGGTGTCATTTCGCGACACTTTGGTGTCACTTTGGGCACCTCGCGAATTCTGACTTACGTCAAATCACCTAAAACTTATTGACTCTGCGAATTCGTGTGGGCGAGGCGCGATTGCACACCTCTTCCACACTTCGTTTAACATGGCATGGCGATTGCGGTACAACACCGTGTCTATCACTCACACGGAGCTTCCCCGATGGCCGCAAGAACGTTTACCACTCACAACGACATGCCTGCGGATCGCCGCGCTTCGGTTGTGGCACTCATCAATAAACAATTGCTCGATCTGATCGACTTGTACACGCAGACAAAATATGCACACTGGAATGTGAAAGGTCCGCATTTCATCGGGTTGCACTTGTTGTTCGACACGCTCGCGGAGGAAGTCGAGGAAGCGATCGACGAAGTCGCCGAACGCGCGACATCGCTCGGCGGGGTGGCTCTCGGCACCGCCCGGCACACTGCTTCGCACACGCGATTGACGGAATTTCCACCGGAAACCTTCGACGGCGTCGCCGTGGTGGCGGCGCTTGTTGAACGATTCGCCGCCGTCGGTAAAACGACCCGTGCCGCTATCGACGAAGCGACGAAGCTCGAAGATTCGGACACGGCCGATCTGTTTACGGGTGTCTCGCGTGACCTCGACAAATCGACGTGGTTCCTCGAAGCTCACCTTCAGAAGTAAACACCGTGCCGAACGACACACCGCTTCCGCCCACGCCCAGTACCCGCAGCCGCCTGCCGATCTGGGGTGGGCTGTTAGCACTTTTCCTGCTCGTTCCGGGCATCGGCGTGCCGATTCTGCTGTCGCTTTTTGCCGAACCCGCGTTCCAATCGTTCGACGAACTCAACCCCGCCGACATTCGCGCGATGGAAATCTTCGTGCTGAATCGCCCGCATAGCGGCCCGGACATCGGCAAGCTTCGCATCTTGTTCCCCATCGCCGAAGCCGATCAACC
>JAYSYI010000038.1:0-2480 GCA_043727665.1 Limnoglobus sp.
TACAAAAACTGCTTGTTTCTCGTGCTGAACGCTTACGACGAAGCCGATGACGACGCGACGAAAGATGCGAGCTACAAGAAGACACGCATCGGCAAAGCACAGCGTGCGTACATCGAGCAAACCCTCAAAGAGAACGCCGGTGCCCGGTGGACGTTCGTGTTCGTTCACCCGCCGATCTGGGCGGAGAAGGACATTACAACGACGGGCTGGCTTGAAGTGGAAAAATCGCTGAAGGGCCGCAAGTACACCGTGTTTGCGGGGCACCTGCACACATACCGCAAGTACATCCGCAATGGTATGAATTACTACCAACTCGCCACGACGGGCGGCGGCAGTTCCCTTCGCGGCGTCGAGTACGGCGAGTTCGACCAAATCGCGTGGCTGACGATGAAAACCGATGGCCCCGTGCTGGCAAACATCCTCCTTGATGGCGTGCAAAACGACACGCTCACGCCGTACGAAAGCGACGAGAACGGCAAGGAAAACGAGAAAGTCGTCGGGTTGGTTCCCGTCAGTGGCACGGCCACACTCGAAGGGAAACCCGCAGTGGGGCTGACGGTCCGCTTCACGGAACTTCCGAAGCCCAGAGCGATCGACGCAGTGCTGCCGAATCTTGCGCCGATTGCTGCGGTTGCCGATGGTCACATCGAAAAAGATGGTACGTTCACCATCGCGAGCCGTCGCGGTTCGAGCGGCCTGAAACCGGGTCGTTACGCCGTCACGTTCGACCTCACGCCCTCGCTGATCATCGACGACAAACCAAAGCCCGCGAACCCCGTACCCGAGCGGTACCGCAGCCTCTCCAAAACACCGTTCCGCATCGAAGTGAAACCCGGCGAAAACCACTTCGAATTCGCAATCGAAGAGTGAGTCATTCCCGATCTGAAGAATTGAAGAGAGCCAAGAATATCGGTAGAACATCATGCGTATACTTCTCGTTATCGTTGCTTTGCTCGTTTCCGTCGTACCGCTGCGGGCGTTGGAACCGAGCGAGATCGCTATCGTGGCGAATCGACTCGTGGCTTCATCGCGGGATGTGGCGGAGCACTATGCGGCGAAGCGCGGCGTGCCCAAAGCGAACATTATCGAGATCGCATTAACGCGTGGCGAAGACATCACGCGGGCGGAGTACGACCGCCAACTCGTCGGCACACTTCGGGATAAACTCAGTGACCGAAAAGAGACAATCAAGTGCTTGCTGACAGTCTACGGCGTACCGTTGCGCGTCGGTGCCAAACTGCCTTCTGCCGAGGAAAAAGAACAGCTTGCGGAACTGAAAGAAAAGCTCGCGGTCGTGAAGCAGGGCATCGCCGACCTGGAGAAGAAGCCGAACCCCGATGCGGTCGATCTGCTCGCGGCCCGTTCGGATTTACGTCGCTTGACCGAACGCGAAATGACGCTATCGCATCAGGAGAGTAATGCCTGCGTCGATAGCGAACTGATGCTGTTGTGGTGGACCGATTACCCGCTCGCACGTTGGGTACCGAACCCGCTTCACTGGCAGTTTCCCGCCGAGAAACGCACGAAGTCGATGCCGCCGGTGTTGCTCGTGTCGCGGCTCGATGGACCAACGCCGGAGATCGCCAAACGGCTCGTAGACGATGCGGTCGAAGTCGAAAAAACGGGACTTAGTGGCAAAGTGTACGTCGATGCGCGCGGGATGAACTTCGACCCAAAGAGCGCGACCGACAGAGGGTACGGCTACGGTGGCTACGACGAATCGTTCCGCGAAATGGCGACGTTACTGAAGGCGGCCAAGTTCGATGTGACGCTCGATAACAAGGACGAATTGTTCGCGGCGAACAGTTGCCCCGATACGGCCCTTTACGCGGGTTGGTACGCCTTGTCGAACTATCGCCCGTGTTGCCAGTTTGTGAAAGGTGCGGTCGCGTGGCACCTCGCGAGCGGCGAAGCGGTGACGTTGCGCGACGCGAAATCGAAAGCGTGGTGCCCGAACTTGTTGAAGGCCGGTGTCGCCGCCACGCTCGGCCCCGTGGCGGAACCGTACACGATCGGCTTCCCGAAGCCGTCCGAGTTCTTCGGCTTCCTCGCGACTGGGAAATACACGCTCGCCGAAGTCCACGGGCGAACGGTGTACTTCGCGAGTTGGATGACCGTACTCGTCGGCGATCCGCTATATAACCCGTACAAGACGCACCCGATGCTAAGCCTCGACGCGGTGCTACCGAGTCCAAAAAGCGCATCGTCGTTGTTCCGATAATGGGGAAAGACACGCATGAAACAGCTAATTATCATCGTGAAACCGTTCCGTGCGGAGGCGGTTCTGGAAACGATTGCCGAACTTGGCGTCGATGCCTGCTCGGTGCGCGAAGTGAAAGGCTACGGAAGGCAAAAGAACTACCTCGACCGCTACCGTGGCAGCGAATACAGCACTGCCTATTTGCCAAAAGTCGAGATTACGGTCTGGGTGCCCGCCGCAAAATACGACGAACTCACCGAACGCGTCGCCAAGGCCGCAC
>JAYSYI010000039.1:0-7634 GCA_043727665.1 Limnoglobus sp.
TATTTGGAGTTCCACAATGCTAACGCATTGTCGTATGCGCCTGAATACATCGAGTAGGCATTGTCGTTGGTCGTCTTCCATACATCATCGGCAGTTTTAACATCTGCATTGTACTTGCTGACGGCATTCGTTTCTTCGAGATTCCATGCATCGACGGCGGCATCGCTTGCGATTTTCCACTCGGCCTGCGCCAAGGCTTCGCTGGCGTTCCAGCGGTTTGTGGCGGCGATTTCTGCGTTGTTCCATGCGGATGTCGCGTTGCCAGAATCGGTTTGCCACTTCGATTCGGCGGTCGTCATGTCGCCGGTGTACTTCGACCAGGCTGCCGATTCCTTTGTATTCCAGGCGGAATTGGCTGCGTCGAGGTCGGCATTAAACTTGTTAACCGCTGCCGCATCGTCGGCGTTCCACTGGGTCGTTGCGGCACTCGCATCGGTGTTATACGCATCGACGGCATCATCGTTGTCGTCGTTCCAAGCATCGACCGCGTCCGACTCTTCCGCGTTCCAATCGTCGACGGCATCATCGTAGGCGAGGTTGAACGCATCTACCGCGTTCGCGTCGGCGAGGTTCCAATCGGCGACGGCGGTGGCCATCTTCGCGTTGAACGCATTGACGGCGACGGTTTCATCGTTGAGCCACGCGGCATCGGCGGTCGCCATCCGCGAATCGTATGCCGCAACGGCGGTGGCTATCTTGCCGTGGTAGCTTGCGAGTGCGGCATTTTGGATAGGCAGGAACGCGCTCCACGCGGCGCTTTCGCTGGTATTCCACGCCGAAACAGCCGAACTTAGCGCAGCGGTGTCGTTCGGATCGGCGTCGGCCAACGCTGCTTCGTAGACCGAATCGGCGACTGCCACTTCGCCCAAATACACTTGATAGGCCGGGTTGACATCGGTCGTGAATGCATTGCGGGCGGTCGTTTGCGTCGCGTCGAACGCAATGAGCGCAGCATCCTGCTCGTCGAGCCAGGCATCGTTGGGCGTCATCGTGTGCGGTCGTGTAACCGGCATTCGCATTCGTTTCCGCCAACGCGAACGCGGCATCGGCGGTGGACTTCGCGAGGGTAAATTTCCCGTTTGCCGTGCCAATCGCGGTATTGTATTTTGCATCGGCCGTGGCCATCGAACCGTTGTAGGTCGCATCAGCCAGTGTCATCGAATTGCGATATTTCGCATCGGCATTCGACATCGCGGTGTTGTACTTGTTGTCTGCCGTCGCCTTCGAATTGGTGAATTCTGTATTGGCGGTCGCGATTGAATTGTTGAAGAGAGTATTGGCATCCAATACTTTCGCCTGATACTCCGCATTCGCATTGCTTGCCGAATTGTTGTAAGCTGCATCGACCGCCGCTTTATCGCGATTGTAGTTGACACCCGCCAGTGCCATATCGGTGTTGTAGCCGGCATCGGCTTGGGCCATACTATATGCGTAGTCACCATCGGCCGTCGCCATGTCGGATGTATAGTTGAAATCCGCTGCCGCCATCTTATAGTCGAAGTCGAACTGCGCGTTCTGTAGCGAATTCGCGCGTGTCGTATCGGCAGTGGCCAATTTCGAATGGTATGTTGCACTTTCCGATTGAACCTTCGTGTTGAAGGCATCGGTTGCATTGAACATGGTCGAACGATAAGTCGATTGGGCTTCGCTCGCCCGCATGAGCGCGGCCGCGTTTGCAGAATTGACGGCGGCGACGTACTGCGCATATGCTTCGGAATTGATGTACGATGCGGAACTCGAATTCGACCCGGAGCCGCTGCCCGATCCGCTACCCGAATCCGATTGATACGAACTGGTCGATCCCGAGCTGCTGCCCGAGCTAGAATTGTAGCCGCTGCCCGACCCGGAACCGCTGTTCGGGTCGCTCGGCGGCGCGGTGTAGCCGGGCTGCGTTCCGTTGTCGGGTGGCATCACCGCCGAAGGAACGTCGCGCGCCTCCATCGAATGCAGGTGCAACTGCACGCGAAGTTTTGGCGGATGGGATGCCGCGCGAGTCGTACCACGGCGAAGCAGCCAACGGTACATGCGATTCATCGGAAATCCGAGACGATAGGGTTGAATGGATTGTTAGGAGCGTAACGGATCGGCTGTCGCGCCACAAGGTGCGGAGTCGGAATTTTCTGATTTTGCCGATTATTTTTCGCAGGTGCGATCTCGATTTGGCCTCGCCCACACGAATTCCGCGAGTCAAAAAGTTTTCGACGAAATGACGTAAGTCGGAATTCGCGACGTGCGCAAAGTGACCCAAAAGTGTCTCGAAATGACATAGAAATGTCGCATGTTGACATAGAAAAGGCGCGTCCGGTCGCATTTGGTCGCAAATTGGTCGGCACTTACGGCGAGTGTGGAATCGATGGCACTCGACGCAAACCTAAACAGCAGTTTGGGTTCAGGCAAAACCGCGGCGAACAGATCGGCGATTTGCGATCAAAAACTGGCTTATTGAGACGAAAAAACATGAAAAAACCGGTTTTTGAGACTTTGTAATTCGGACTTACGTCGATTGCGAGAGGCGAAAAAACGGTCTGAAGTCGACGTCACTTCTTCTTTCGCAGCACGCCGGCTTCTTCCAAAATCGACCAGAGTTGTTCCCAAACTTGCTCCGCACTCGGGTTGCGTATCCCGTGGTTGGCCCAGCTTTGCGCGGCCGCTCGTAGGCATTCGACGGCATCATCGCGCACTTTGTCATCGCCGACGGTCTTCGCCGGTTCCACACGATTCGCTTTGGCTGCAGACACTTCCGCAATCGTCGGCTCTTCACCGGCGACTCGTGGGCGACCGTCGAGCGCTTCGTTGCACAAAAAATCTGCGCGTTTGTTCAATTCGCGGCGCACATGCTGGAGCGTCACCTTCTGGAATTTCCGCCGCAGTTCGCAAGCCTCGCGGTAGAGGCCTTGCAGGTCTGCATTTTTCACCTTGTACAGGCCGTTCATCTGCTTCACCAGCAGTTCGCTATCGCTGAATAGCTGAATCTGCGTCACGCCATTCGCGGTGGCGAGTTCGAGAGCGCGGACGAGTGCGGTGTACTCCGCGACGTTGTTCGTCGCTTTGCCCAGCGTGTTGGCTTCTTCGAGCGGCGGCAGCCCTTCGCGCGTTAAGACTACGGCATACGAGGCGGGGCCGGGGTTTCCACGTGAGCCGCCGTCGATGAAAATCGTCGCTTGCGTGCTCATGTTCACTTCTTGCTCTTTTTCGTCTTGCGACGCAGGCGAAACTCGGTGCTGCCATGGAACGTGAGGAGCAGTGCGCCGGGTCCGGCGTTGCGCTCGAACAGCTTCGCCGTGACCGCTTCTTCATCCGGCCACGGGTAGGCGTAGATCAAGTCGAAGTCGTTCGGCTCCATGCCGAGTTCGTCGTAGGCATAATCGGAATCGGTGGTCATCCAGGCGTATTCGCCCGCCGCCACGACGCGATCTTCGTTGCCCGGCGGGACGAAACTGCCATGCGCGAACTCGACGGGCAGTTCGTACTCTTCGGCGAGTTGCCGGGCCGCGTAAACGAGTTCGCCCTCGGCTTCGATTCCCGCCGATTCGAACCCGACAATCGACGCCAAACAGGCCACCACGCCGTAGCCGCTGCCCCATTCGCAGAACAGCGTGCCACGCATGAGCGGGCTATCCGCCAGCCCTTGCAACACACGATACGCCCCTTCGTAATTGCTCGGCACGAACGCGGGTGCCCGGCAACGAATCTGGTATTCATCGATGCGCCGATCCGCATCGCGGAGAAACCGGCTGACATCGTCGGGGATCTCGCCATCGACGGCAGGTAAATGCACATTCACGAGCGGCATGATCTACTTCTTGATCCGTTCGCCGACCATATCGACGACGGCAAATTCGTCGGGAAACTGGCCCGTTGCGAGTTTCGAGTAGATCAACTCGCCGTTGGCTTGCACTTCGAAGCAGCCGCCCGTTGCCGGGACCAGCGTAAACTCTTTGACTCGCGTTTTGAACATTCCGAGGATTTTGCCCGCCAAACTGAGGGCTTTCGGTTCGTATCCTCAGGACGTGCAATATTTCAATTCGATCTTCATAACCGATCCTTTCTCGCGATGGGAATCCGATTCAGACACAATTTTATAGATAGCCACCGCCCCACGAGAAGTGTTTCTTTTCTTACTCCGCCGCTTTCGTTCCCTGATTGGCGTTGTACCACGATCGCAAATTGTTGTCGCAGTTGCGCAATCCTTGGCGTAAGAGCCAATATGCGGCGATGCTCGTAACGAGGAAGCCACAGAGCCACGCTAGTGATAAGCCCGTTTTTAAGGGCAGGAACGTGGTTGCGGTGGGTACCCATGTGGCGGCCCACTCGCCGCCGTAACGGTAAAGGCCGTAGAGGGCGAGCGGCATTCCCATCGTGAGCACGCTGGCGATGCCGTTGGTCTGGTTGCCTGTGGAGAAGCCACGGAACCCCACTGCGAACGAGAACGCCCAGATCGCGAAAGCACCGAGTGCGGCGGCGATTGCGTCGTACCACATGATGCGCCCTGAGACGGCGAGCGCGATCCACAGGAACGCCGCACCCACGAGGTAACCGCGCCCACGCTTCCACGATGCGGACAGCGACGCATGGCAATAATCCCAACTGCTGAGGTCCGTAAGCAACAGCAATTCGAGACGTTGGCAGCGATCTTGCGGGCTAGCATCCCAGAGGCCGAACTGATACGCCGCCGGTACCGCCGCCAGCACGACGAGCGACGTCGCGACCATCGGTGCGCCGCCCCACGTTTCGAACATGAAAAACACGAGCTTGCCCATCCACGCGGGCCAGTCGTCGCCCGCCATCAGGAACGCCGCATACACCAGCGAGAACCCACCCGCGAGGTACAAGTTCACGCGGCCCGAATACTCCATGACACGACGAATCGCCCACCACGACAGCGGCTTGTCACCGATCCGTTCGAGTTGCGTGGCCCGCGTCGAATCGAGCGGTTTGTAGTGTCGATCGTGGAAGTGCCCGCGCAAACGCGACGCCCCACGCCAAAGGAACAGCGTGCCGAGCGCCGCCGCAAACAAGTGTAAGTTCGTGAAGCGCTGCCAGGCAAGCCAGTTGGCACGATCGCTGGCGAACCAGTAGCGCACGATGCCGAACGGGTTCATCGTGTGCAGGAACATCACGGAATCGAACAGGAACCGCCCGAGCGATTCGGGCATCCGGTTCAGCCAAAGCCGCAGGTTCTCACCGGCTACGACACCGATAATGAGGTAAAACAGCACGCCGAGCAGGCCGAGCATTTCGCCAATGCGCCGCACACCCACCGGCTCGTATACCCACGCCGTCAGCCCCAGCCCGGCAACTACGCCCCAGATGAACGGCATCAGCGCGAGAACGAGTAAGTCCGGCGTTTCGACGATGTCCGCGAAGATTAACATCGTGACGACGGGCAACCCCGACAGTTGGACGAGCGTAAAGCGACCGACGCCGACGAGCCACTCGGCGAGGTAAACCCGCTTCGGCTGGATCGGCGAAATCAATAGAAATTCGAGGGCTTGGCTCTTCGGCATCTGCGTCAACCGCCAGCCGATCATCGCGGCCCCTTCGACGAAGCCGAGTACGAGCAGTATCTGCGCGACGGCCGAAATGATCGCGGGTGATGGCGTTTGGATGATGAAGCCGACGAGTGCGGCGACGGCGAAAATGTGCATGACGGCCGCACGGCGGAACGCAATCTGCCGTCCGGGTGCAGTCATCGCGACGCGGAAAAACGGTGCAAAAAACATCAGGACGCCTGCGAAGGTCGGGCGACGGAACGTGTGATACTGGACATATGCGACGAACGCGCCACCAGTTGAACCGACGTTTTCCCGTTCGCCAGTGGCACCAGTTCCATCGAATTCGCACGCAACAGTTGCGCTATCATTTCCGTACACGATGGGAAGCGGCTCTGCGGCGCGGGGGTTAACGCCCGTGCGAGTACCGGCTGTTCCTCGTTCGTTAGTAAACTCAAATCAGGCGGTGGTCGGTAATAGTTCTTGCCGGGAACCTTGGGTGGCGATGGGAAAGGGAACGCACCCGTTCGCAGCAAATAATACGTCACGGCAAGGCTATACTGATCGCTCGTGTCGGACATGTTCCCCAGGAATATCTCCGGGGCGGCATAATCGAGCGTGCCCTGACGGTAACACGGCGTCGTGCTCCCGTTCATCGGCAACGCCAGCCCGTAGTCGGCGAGTTTCGCTTCGTCCGCAACCAGCAGGATGTTGTTCGGCTTCACGTCGCCGTGCTGGAAACCGACGATCTTTCCTTCGAATGCGTGCGATCGCGCGTTCAGATAATCGAGCGCCACCGCCGCTTGGTGCAGATACAAGAGAATCTGTTTCACATCGACCGCTTGCTGGAACTCTTCCGCATACAGCAAGTAAAGATCGAGCAAGCTCGCGTCGGCGAGGTCCATCGCGATCACGATGTACCCCGGCATCGACCAGACTCGCCGCGTCTTGAGTAAGTTCGGGTGTTCAAGCCGCTGGATCCCTTGCAGCGTGCGAATTTCTCGCGCCGTGGAGTTGGTATTTTGGCTCGACAGGAACTTCATCGCGATCGATTCGCCGCTCGGTGTACTCGCTTCCCACACCGTCGCGAATGCTCCCCGACCGCGCAGACGCTGCAATCTGTATCCGGGAAGTGGCTCTGCGCCCGCTTCCGGAGTAAATGGGTCGGGTTCTCGAGTTAAGAGAACCGTTTTCGCTGTTCGTTTTCGTTCCAACATTAGGGGGAACTAACAGTAGTTCCAGATCCATGGGGTTCTGGTGGTCGGTTTCGTGAACGGAATGGTAACAATCTAGAACACATTTCTTCGCAGCACAATTTCGAACGCCGCGTTAGACAATAGTCGCTGTCAATTTTCCAGTCGGATATGCCGATTGCGATTTGTAACCCGATTAGCCGAGAATCGATTGTGACCAACTCACCGGTTTGCCGTCCCTGTACGGCATGACGCCGTGGAACGGGGCCGCATACAGGTCGTACACCATCGGCAGGAAGTAGCAGTCGCCTTCCCACAGTGGCAGTTGCAGCACGCGGTCGAGTTCCACCCACGCGAGTTCGCCTTCGTCGTTGGCGACATGCGGCGTGCCGGTCCAGGTGAGGATGCGGAAAATAAAACCGAACCAGTCTTCGCCGTTCTTACCGAAGCCGGGCCAGGACACCGTGCCCGCGAGTTGCAGTTTCCCGCATTCGATGCCCGCTTCTTCACGAATCTCGCGTACCATCCCCGCAACGATGTTCTCATCTCGCTCGAGTTTCCCGCCGAGGCCGTTATACTTACCGAAATGCGCATCGTCGGGCCGCGCATTCCGGTGAACCAACAGCACCTGCTGCCGATCTGCGGAGAACACATAACCCAGCGTCGCAAGGATCGGCGTGTACGGCATAGCCTGCTCCCGTTTCACAATGACATTTTCACTCGCGTTGACATTCCGCGATTCGCTACGCAAATCCTATGCGTCTCTGCGTATAGTCCGTTGTCAGTTTACGTGGACGCAGCCACTTGCTGCAGTAAAGCCGGAACCCCGGTCGGGCTACTGATCGCCTCCCACCGGACGTGTACAAGGTGAATTATCAACCGATAACGGAAGCGAAGAAGTCGTCTCGGGAGTTTAAGATTTTTTTTATAGAGGCAAACCTTCGAGGGC
>JAYSYI010000040.1:0-7616 GCA_043727665.1 Limnoglobus sp.
GTCTTCCTCCCAGTTCATTTCAACCGCGAATACTTGCGGCAATTGCCGTTTCTGTTGAGTTGGTTTTGGATCTCACCGACTCTGATACATTGTCGGAATTGGGTCTTACGACGAATCAAATTTGCGAGGACTGGCGGCTTCTTTCCGATCAAAATGCGGTGGCCCCAACACAAACATTCGGACGTTCCGTTTACGAAGCCGGTTTTGAAGGAATCTTATTCCCATCCGTCCGCCGCGATGTTGGGTACAATTTAGCTCTGTTTCCAGACAATTACCGCGACGGAAGTCACGCCCTCATGTTGAATTCTGTTTGATCCTGCAAAAATGCACGCAAAACTACTTGACGCCAATTGGTGCCTTGTTAGTGTGGATGGATACGGCACTCCAAGTGCAAATCCAAGAGGTTGCGATGAATCCCAAGCTAGATATGCCGCAAATGGCTGCGATACTCGCTCAGAACGACCCAACGGTGTCCGGGGAGTTGCTAACGCGTCTCCGGCAAGAGATGGGGTTGAATCGCGCCGACTTTGCACGGATCGTCGGGCTTTCGGAACGTTCGGTGGCGACTTGGGAATCGGGAGCGGACCTCAAAGAGTCTTCGTTGCGGACGATCGTTGAGATTGGACGACTTTACGCAAAACTTAGCTCGTCGTTTGCATCGCCGGATCAACTGGCAACGTGGCTCAAAACCTCGAATCCGGCCTTCGGCGGTTCGCAACCATTGCAAGTGATCGAGCGCGGCGAGATTGACCGCGTTTGGCGAATGATTTATTTTCTGGAATCTGGCAGCCCCAGTTGAGCACCACGTAGTCTTCGGAGCCGAACGCGGTTTCACTTTCATCGTCGAAGGGTTCCTGACCGGCCTGCATGGCAGCCTATCGGGGTTTTCGCGTCGTTTGTTCCTCGCGAGGTTCGCAGGTCTGCCCTTCGCGCTCCTGCCGGTTTCCCTTATCATTTCTGTTACACACTGTACGCGAGGACGATATGGGCGAGCGTTATATTTTCAGCATGGAACACCTGACCAAGCAATACGGCAAGCGGGAAATCCTCAAGGATGTGAACCTCAACTTCTATCCGGGGGCGAAGATTGGCGTCATCGGCTCCAACGGGGCCGGGAAATCGACGCTGCTTCGCATCCTGGCACTCGAAGATAAAGACTTCATGGGTACCGCACGGGCGGAGACGGGCGCGACCATCGGCTACGTTCCGCAAGAGCCACACCTGACGCCCAATACGACCGTGCTCGAGAACGTCGAAGAAGGCGTTGCGCATATTCGCCAACTGATTACGAAATACGAGCAAGTCAGCGAGAAGTTTGCCGACCCGAATGCGGACTTCGACAAACTCTCGGCCGAGATGGACCGCCTGCAAGTGAAAATCGACGCCTCGGATGCTTACAACATCGATCGCCAACTCGAAATGGCGATGGACGCGATGCGGTTACCGCCACCGGATCAGTCGGTGGATAACCTGTCCGGTGGCGAACGCCGTCGCGTGTTCTTGTGCAAAACGCTGCTGCAAAGCCACGACATTTTGCTCCTCGACGAACCGACAAACCACCTCGATGCCGAGTCGGTCGAGTGGCTCGAACGCACGCTTCAGAAATACACCGGCGCGGTGATTTCCGTCACGCACGATCGGTACTTCCTCGATAACGTCGCCGACTGGATTCTCGAACTTGATCGCGGTCGCGGCATCCCTTGGCCGGGAAATTATTCGAGTTGGCTCGAGCAGAAACGCAACCGCCTCAAGCTCGAAGAGAAGCACGAAAGTACGCGGCAGAAGCAACTCGAACGCGAACTCGAATGGTCGCGTATGGCACCGCGTGCCCGCATGGCCAAGAGCAAAGCCCGCCTCGCCAACATCGAAAAATTGCAGGAACAGGTGATCGAAGATCGTGAAGACGACCTGCTGATTCAGATTCCACCGGGGCCGATGCTTGGCGATCTCGTCGTGCGTGCCGAAGGCGTGAAGAAAGCGTACGGCGATAAACTGCTGTTCGACGATCTCACGTTTAACCTGCCGAAGGGTGGCATCGTCGGCGTCATCGGGCCGAACGGTGCGGGCAAAACGACACTGTTCCGGATGATCGTCGGCGACGAGACTCCCGACGGTGGCAAGCTGACGATCGGTCCGACCGTGAAGCCCGCGCACGTCGATCAGAACCGCGACGCACTGACCGCTACGAACACGATCTTCGAGGAAATCACCGGCGGCACCGATTACATCATGCTCGGCAAGCAAAAGGTCGCCAGTCGTGGCTACGTGGCCCGCTTCAACTTCCGCGGCACCGATCAACAGAAGGTCGTCGGCACCTGCTCCGGTGGCGAGCGCAACCGCATTCACCTCGCAAAGCTTTTGCGTAGCGGTGGCAACCTGCTGCTACTCGACGAACCGACGAATGACCTGGATGTGGACACGCTACGTGCCCTCGAAGAAGCACTCATCAACTACGGTGGCTGTGCCGTCGTCATCAGCCACGATCGCTGGTTTCTCGACCGCATCGCCACGCACATTCTGGCATTCGAGGGGGATAGCAAAGTCGTCTGGTGCGAAGGGAACTTCCGCGTCTACGAGGAACAACGCCACGCCCGCCTCGGAGCCGAAGCCGACCAACCCCACCGCGTCAAGTACCGCAAGATGTCGTGACGCCAGCAGGGTGCCAGGCTTGTCGCGGTCGCGTTGACCGAGTCTGTTGCAAATCTGACAAAATCCCGTTCGCATGTTATCCCGGATCGGGTGTTGCACGCGGTTCGGTTCGCGTCTACACTGTCTCCCACGGTGGGTGCGATTACCCACGGCTTGCCCGTTTCATCGAAAGGAATTTCCTATGTCATCGCGTCTCTCACGTCGGCGGTTCGTGCAACTCACGAGCGCCGGTAGCCTCGGGTATCTCTTTACCGGCCCCGCGTTCTCGGTGTCCAAAGCCTACGGTGCGAACGAGAAACTTCGCGTTGCGGGCATCGGCGTCGGCGGTAAAGGTGAAAGCGACATCGATCAAGCCGGTAACCTGATGGAAGTCGTTGGCCTTTGCGACGTCGATAAAGATTATCTCGGCAAAAAGATGACGAAGTGGCCGAATGCCAAGGGCGTTTCGGACTTCCGCAAGCTGTTCGACGATGCGGAATTTATGAAGACGGTCGATGCCTTCACGATCAGCACGCCCGACCACATGCACGCGTTGCCAGCCGCAATGGCTATGCGTGCGAAGAAGCACGTCTACGTCCAGAAGCCACTCGCACGCACCGTGTTCGAGAACGACCTGCTTCGCAAAGTCGCGAAAG
This sequence comes from Limnoglobus sp., assembly GCA_043727665.1. Taxonomy (GTDB): domain Bacteria; phylum Planctomycetota; class Planctomycetia; order Gemmatales; family Gemmataceae; genus Limnoglobus. Next base: position 3,285 of record JAYSYI010000040.1, read on the forward strand.
AAAACGGCGTCTGCACCCAGATGGGTAATCAGGGCACGACCGAAAACGGCCTGCGCCGTGCGGTGGAAATCATCCAGGCCGGGACGCTCGGCGATGTGACCGAAGTTCACGTCTGGACGAACCGCCCCGTGTGGCCACAAGCCCCCGGCGTGATGAAACGCTACGAAGACGCCGCCGTGCCCGCTTACCTCGACTGGGACTCGTACCTCGGGCCAGCCCCAGAACGCCCCTACGCACACGGACCGAGCAAGACCAAACGCGGTTGTTATCACGACTTCAACTGGCGCGGCTGGTGGGACTTCGGCACCGGCGCGATCGGCGACATGGCCTGCCATACCGCGAACATGGCGTTCATGGCGCTCAAGCTGCAAATGCCGGTTAAAGTCTCCGCGACCGCGACCGACGTCAACGGCGAAACCTGCCCGAGTTCGGCGCACGTCACCTTCCAGTTCCCCGCACGCGGCGACTTGCCACCCGTCACGGTGCATTGGTACGAAGGCAAGGGCAAAGACGGCAAGAAGCTCGTGCCTCCGCAAGACTGGATCGACAAGGCACTCGCCATCGACCCCGATCAAAAGCGGAACAAGAGCCTCGTCAACAGCGGTAGCATCGTGATCGGCTCGAAGGGTTTCGCCTACTCGCCGAACGATTACGGTGCCGAAGTGTACTTCGGGCCAACGGCCGCCTTTGCGGACCTGAACACGAAGAAGCCAGAGAAGTTGCCGATCAACGGCAAGTTCGACCAAGGTCAGAAGAACGAATGGGTCGACGCGATCAAGGCCGGCAAGCCCGAAATCGCCCTGTCGAACTTCGACTACGCGAGCTACCTCGCGGGTGCGTTCGTGCTCGGAAACGTGGCCATCCGCACGGGACAGGGCTTCGAGTTCGACCCCGCCACGCTCGAGTGCAAGGGCAACAAAGACGCCGCGCAGTACATCAAGTACGAGTACCGCAAGGGCTGGAACATGCTGGAAAAGTCGTAAGCATGATGTCGTAACTCGCTTGCAGCCCAGGATTCCATCATGGGCTGTTGGTGCCTTGGTTGGCATATGGGACTGCCCTCATTGATGTTGGGTGCGGTCCCCTCCCATGGTTCCACCATGGGCTACGTGAGCGGTCCTTTCAGGACCGTAGACCCTAGATGTTTTCAGTCCTGAAGGGACTGCTCTATCAGCCCATGGTATAACCATGGGTGTCAGGCCCATGGTGTAACCATGGAGTGAATCGCTCGCTCTCACCACACATACACACTTCGGAACCCATTCCATGGCTCGCACACTCTCCCGGCGTCGCTTCGGCCAACTTTCGACAGCGGGTGGCCTCGGCTACCTGTTCACCGGCCCGGCATCGTCGGTCTCGAAGGTTTACGGCGCGAACGAGAAACTCCGCGTCGCCGGCATCGGCATCGGCGGCAAAGGATCGAGCGATATCGATCAAGCCAGCAAACTGATGGAAGTCGTCGCGCTCTGCGATATCGACGACAACGCGATCGCCGCGAAGAAGAAAATTTGGGCCGACGCGAAGACGTTCTCCGACTACCGCAAGATGTACGACGATGCCGAACTGATGCGCACGATCGACGCCGTGACGGTCAGTACCGCCGACCACCATCATGCACTGGCGGCCGCGTTCGCCATCCGAAACAAGAAGCACGTTTACTGCCAGAAGCCGCTGACGCATAGCGTGTTTGAGGCGCACTTGCTCAAGAAACTCGCGAAAGAACACGGCGTTTGCACGCAGATGGGCAACCAAGGCACCGCACTGCCGGGCTTGCGTCGCGCCGTCGAACTCGTGCAGTCGGGCATCCTCGGCACCGTCAAAGAATGCCATGTCTGGACGGATCGGCCCCGCGAATATTGGAAGCAATCGCCACTGCTCACGAAGCGGCCAGAAGGCACGTTCGCCGTTCCGAAGAACATCCACTGGGACACGTTCCTCGGGCCAGCACCGGAACGCCCCTACGCACCCGGTTACACGCCGAGCGTCTGGCGCGGTTGGTGGGACTTCGGCACTGGCGCAATCGGCGACATGGCCTGCCACACCGCGAACATGGCGTTCATGGCGCTCAAACTCGGCAGCCCGAACCATGTGAAAGCCGAGAGCGGCGAGGTCAACCCCGAGACGGCACCTGCGTGGGCACACGTGATGCTCGACTTCCCGGCGCGAGGCGAACTCGCACCCGTCACGCTGCACTGGTACGAAGGCAAGAACGGCGAAAAGAAGATGCTCCCACCCGAAGAGCTACTCGCGAAAGCCGTACCTGCGGGTATGAAGCTCGTCGGCAGCGGTTCGATTCTCGTCGGCGACAAGGCGATCCTTTACAGCCCGAGCGACTATGGTGGCAGTTGCATCATCACGCCGAAGCCCGACGAAGCGAACCTGACGAAGCCCGAGAAAATGGCCGCGTACGACGGAAACAACGACCAGAACCAAAAGAACGAATGGGTCGCCGCAATCAAGGCTGGCAAGCCATCGATCGCACTGTCGAACTTCGATTACTCCGCCATGCTGGCCGCCGCGTTCCTCCTCGGCAACGTCGCGATCCGCACTGGCAAGCCATTCGATTTCGACGGCGAGAAGCTGACGGCCAGCATCCCCGAAGCTGCGCAGTACATCAAACGCGAGTATCGCAAAGGCTGGGATATGCTGGAGAAGATGTAACTTTCGATGGGCAAACGGGGAGCATTAGCATGAACAAGCGATTCACCGGGATCATTCAGGCCGAGGATGGTGGCTTCACCTCGCTTTGCCCCGAGTTAGATATTGTCAGCCAGGGCGACACGATCGAGCAAGCACGAGACAACCTCCGCGAGGCACTCGAATTATTTTTCGAGTGCGCTCCTGCGGAAGAAGTCTGGGGTCGCGTCCACACACCCAATGAATCCGCTTCCCATTCCCGAGCGGCCACGCCGTGACCCTTATCACAACCGCATTGGCGGCAACTCGCCGCGGTCCCAATACTTGTCGTCTTCGTTCTCCATTCGGTAGCCCCACGGGTTGGATCGGGTGCCTCGACCGTCGCGGCGGATTCGCTTCAGCGTGAAGGCGTGGTTCAGCCAGTCGTACAGTGCGCTCTCGCTGGGTCGATCCATGTCCGAGGGCCAGTTCTCGCGAATCTCCTTGTGTGTGATCGCGGCAGTTCGCATCTTTAAGATCGAGAGTACCGTTTGCCAGTTTTCTTCGAACTGCCTTTCGCGCGGGTCGGTCAAGATGCGAAACTCACCGGTTGTGGCGTTCCATTCGTAGGACGAGCGGGCCGGAGTTTCTGGGCGGCGAGACTGTGCGAGAAGCAGTCGGCGGTTCGCGTCGGTCTTCAGTTTGCTGTAGCGAGTCAGTTCGATCGACACATCGACGAAGCCCAGGAGTGCCCCTGAACCGCGGGCGGAACTGCCTGCTTCGGAAGACTTTTTTCGCGGATGGTGCAGCAACAACACTGCCACGCCGGCGGTCGTCAGTTGATGTAAAGGCTGCAAAGCTTCCAGCAGTGTACTCGCATCCGATTCGCAACGGCCCGGTAGAAACGACGCGAGCGGATCGACGATGAACAGGTCGAGTTCGCCGCGTAGACGGGCTTCCAAAGCCTGTTCGATGAGCCAGTTCCATTCGTCCGAAGTGGGCCGTCCGCGAAAGGGCCGCGCGAGCAGTTGCACGTGTTCACCCAGAGGCAATGTGCGATTGCGTTCACGCCATTGTTCGAGCGATTCTTCAGAGACGATCCAGGCTCGCCCACGCGAAACGGTGCCACCGAGGAAAGCTTCGCCCGTGCCGAGTTTTTGGAGCAGCCCGGCAAGGAGCGTGGTTTTGCCGGTCTTCCACATGCTCGTGAGCAACGTGACATCGCCAGGTGCAAGGTAGCCGTGCCACAGCCAGTTTGCCGCCAAAAGTTTAGTTCCGGCGTTGATCGCGTCCATGGAAATCGGACGTAAGTCGTTAATGGGCATAGTTGGTTCCGAAATTCGGGAATGAGTCCAGGGATGGGTGGGTGGGTAAGCGGTGGAGTCAATAGGGACATGATAGTGTACGCGCGTACAAAAATGATAGGTTCGTTGACGGCGTGGCTTTCCGTAAGAAATAGTTAGGATTGGCTGACCCTGACCGGAGATTTCCCGACGATGTTCCCGGATGCCCTTGCTTACTCGCAGCTACAAAGTGGCGTGAGCCGCGACCTGATGCTGTTCGTCCCTGAACTTGCGCTCTGCGTGGGTATCGTGATCTCGCTCGTTTCGCGGATATTACCGTTGCGATTTCAGGCGCATGCCACTTCGTATGGCATCGTTGCGGTGGGGATCGGGCTTGCGTGGGTCGTTGTGCAATGGCTTGCGTATGCCGATG
>JAYSYI010000041.1:0-7612 GCA_043727665.1 Limnoglobus sp.
GTTCAACGCGAAGAACTAGCCACCTTTTACGCAACGTCGCTCGCTCCCGAAACGATGCCCGACCGCGTACGTGCAACCACGCTGTATCAGTCGCTGGCGGCGATCAAGCCGTCGACGGTGCCGATCATGCAAGAATTGCCAAAAGAGCAGCGACGCAAGACGAAGTTGCAGTTTCGCGGGAACTACCAAGACCTTGGCGAAGAGTGTAACGAAGGCGTACCGTCTGCACTTCATGCGATCCCGAAAGAGTCCACAAAGAATCGGCTCGCACTCGCGAAATGGCTCGTCGACCGCAACAATCCGCTCACGGCACGCGTGATCGTCAACCGTGATTGGGAGCAAATCTTTGGTGTCGGCCTCGTTAGAACGAGCGAAGAATTCGGCTCGCAAGGCGAACTCCCGAGCCACCCCGAATTGCTCGATTGGCTCGCCGTTGAACTGATGGAGCCATCGGCATCGGGCATTAAACCGTGGGATCGCAAGGCACTCATCAAATTGCTAGTGACGACGGCCGCTTACAAACAGACATCGAAAGTCACGCCCGATTTAATCGAGCGCGACCCGGAAAATCGCTGGGTCGGTCGCGGACCGCGCGTGCGTCTGACGGCGGAAATGGTACGCGATCAGGCGCTTGCCGTCAGTGGGCTTTTGAGTGCCAAGATGTATGGCCCTTCGGTGAAGCCACCGCAACCATCGTTCGGACTCAGTGCGGCATTTGGCCGAACGATGGACTGGAGCACCAGCGATGGCGAGGACAAATTTCGACGCGGAATATACACCGAATGGCGTCGCACCAACCCGTATCCATCAATGGCCACTTTCGACGCCCCGAACCGCGACATCTGCTCCGTGCGCCGTCCGCGTACGAACACGCCATTGCAGGCGCTCGTCACGCTCAACGATTCGGTTTACATCGAAGCGGCACAAGCATTCGCGCGAAACATCGTCAAAGTCGGCGGTAAAACGAACGAGGAAAAGCTCGCGTTCGCCTTCCGCGAGGCGCTTTCCCGACCGATCCAGCCAAACGAAACGACGCGATTAACCAAGCTGTACCAAACCGCGAAAGCCGAGTTCGTAAAAGCGCCGGACAAAGCCAAGAAGATGGCCACAGAGCCGATCGGCCCCGTGCCCCCCGGCGTCGAAGTCGCAGACCTTGCGGCGTGGACCGTCGTTGCCAACGTGATGTTAAACCTCGATGAAACGCTGATGAAACGCTAAAATTCCAAACAGGATACCCACCATGCACCCAGCACTCGAACGACTGCAATCGGTCACGCGGCGACACTTCTTCCGCGATTCCTCGGTCGGCCTCGGCTCGCTCGCGTTGGCGTCGTTGGGCGCAAACTCGCAAGCGTCAGGGCCGAATGACAACCCGCTGTCACCGAAGAAGCCACATTTCGCCGCGAAGGCGAAGCGAGTCATTTACTTGCACATGTCCGGTGCGCCGCCGCACCTCGATTTGTTCGATTACAAGCCCGAACTCGTCAAACGGACCGGCCAGAACTGCCCCGATGAATATCTGAAAGGCAAACGCTTCGCGTTCACGTCCGGTGTACCGAAGCTACTCGGCACGCCGCGGAAGTTCAAACAATACGGCAAGGGCGGCGTCTGGTTGTCCGACGCGATCCCGGCACTGCACGACGTGGCCGACGAGATGTGCGTCGTGCGGTCGATGAACACCGACCAGTTCAATCACGCGCCCGCCGAGCTACTTTTGTACACCGGTTCACCCCGACAGGGCCGACCGAGCATGGGCACGTGGGCGACGTACGGCCTCGGTTCCGAGAGCGAAAACCTGCCGGGGTTCGTGGTGCTGATCTCGAGTGGCGTACAGCCGAGCGGTGGCCAGGGCTGCTGGGGAAGCGGATTTCTGCCGAGCGTCTATCAGGGCGTGCAGTGCCGTAGCAAGGGCGACCCCGTGCTATATGTGTCGGACCCGCAAGGCATGGACCGCGACATGCGTCGCAAGAGCCTCGACGCGCTCAAAGACCTCAACGAAATTCAGGGGCAAGAACTCGGCCATCCCGAGACGACGACGCGGATCGCGCAGTACGAACTCGCGTTCCGAATGCAGATGAGCGTGCCCGAGGTGATGGACATCACGCGCGAGACGAAACAGACGATCGAAGATTACGGCGCAACCCCCGGCGGAGCGAGCTTTGCGAACAACTGTTTGCTCGCACGCCGGCTCGTCGAAAAGGGCGTGCGCTACGTGCAACTGTTCGACTGGGGTTGGGATTTTCACGGCACGGGGCCGGGCGAAGATATTCGCGATGGCCTTACCGCGAAGTGCAAAACGATGGACAAGCCGATTGCGGCACTCATCAAAGACCTGAAGAGATCGGGCTTGCTGGAAGACACGCTGATTATTTGTGGTGGCGAGTTCGGGCGTACGCCGTTCCGCGAAGGCCGCACCGCCGGCGGCAGCATTCTCGGCCGCGATCACTACCCCGATTGCTACTCTTTGTTCCTCGCGGGCGGCGGTATAAAGGGCGGTTACACGCACGGCGAAACCGACGACCTCGGCTTCGCCGTCGCGAAAGATAAAGTCCACATCCACGACTTACAAGCGACGATTCTGAACCAACTCGGCTTCGACCACACGAAGCTAACGTACCGCTTCCAGGGCCGCGATTACCGCCTCACCGACGTTCACGGTACTGTCGTCAAACAGATGATTTCGTAAGTCAAACGCTGTCGATATTATGCGAACTGTTGTACTGACAGCCGCATGACATCGACGATCTTCGCCAGCGATGCCTCGCTCGTGCAAAGCGGTGGCATCGCGTACAGTACGTTACCGAGCGGACGAAGGAGCACACCGTGCTCGATGCTAAAACTACGTAGTTTCGGGCCAATTTCGGATAAATAACCGCCGCGCGATTCGATCTCGATGGCGGCGATCGTCCCGCAAATCCGCACATCACTGACACCAGGCTGACACGTTAAGTCGACGAGATGCGTTCGCCAAAACTGCTCGATGCGCTCCGACTGCCGTTGCCATTCACCGGTTTCCATCAGTCGCTCGTTGGCGACAGCGACGGCACACGCAAGCGGATTGGCGGTGAACGAGTGGCCGTGGAAGAACGTCTTTGCACGATCTGGCGTTTCAAATTCCGCAACGATTCGCGGTGACACCAGTGTGACAGCGAGCGGCAAAATTCCGCCCGTCAACGTCTTACCCGAGCAGATAAAATCCGGAGTGACATTCGCCAGCGAGAACGCCCAAAGCGAACCTGTTCGGCAGCGCGTCATCACCTCATCGACGATGAACGCGACGCCATGTTTCCGCACGACGGCTTCGATCGCTTTCAGTTCGGACGGCGGATACATCTTCATTCCGCCTGCACCGAGTACGAGCGGTTCGATAATCACACCCGCGACTTTTCCCTCATTCGCAAGCAATTTTGCATCGAGTGCGTCTGCCGATATTGGCACGCGTTCGGTGCGAAACAGTAGCGGTTCGAATCGGCCAAAGAAGGTTGGGTCGCGGCTAATCGCCATCGTACCGAAGGTGTCGCCGTGATAGCAGTCGTCGAAACCGATGAAAAGTGATCGTTGCGGTTCGCCGCGATGGCACCAAAATTGGTACGCCATTTTTAACGCGACCTCGACGGCGGTGCTGCCGTTGTCGGAGTAAAATGCCCGTCCGCCAGCCCACGGTGTCGACCGCAACAAACGCTCGGCCAACTCGATCGCCGCTGGGTGCGTGATGCCCGCGAACAGCACGTGATCGAGCGATTCGCTCGCCGTCTGAAGTGCCTGTTTCAACTGCCGATTGTTGTGTCCGTGGAGGATCGTCCACCACGAAGAAATCCCATCGATGATGCGACGACCGTCGGCGAGATGAAGGAATTCTTCATCTGCACCAACGACGGGCAACGGAGCAATCGGGTCCGCAAGCGACGTGTACGGATGCCAGATAACGGCGCGATCCCGTGCCACCCAATCGATAGCCGATGATGTTTCTAGCTTGGTTTCCTGTGTATTTCGCAACGCGGTCAGTTCTGTACGCTGTACATTAACAGCATCTTGTAAGTCTTCGCTCGTTCGGCCACGTGGCTGCGTGAGTTGAAAAACCGTCAACGGTTCCGCCCAGTGTTTGCGGATTTGTGCTGCCGCATATTTGTCCGGCGGGCCGAGCAAGATTACGACTCTAACACTCAGCCCGTGTGCTTTCAGGCTCGTCAGCGATTGCAAAACGCGGCCAATCGCACCGACGGCGGACGTTGCGACGAGCCAGATCGGCGAGTGAAACTCGCGAATGAGTTCGACCTGTAAAACCTCGTCGCTGAGCGGTGACAGCGGGCTGCCGAAGGTTTCGATGAGGAGCGGTTTTGCGGACGCTGGTTTAGAGTCCAAAATCTCGGCCACGCTCGGCATCGCACGGCCTTCGCGCGATGCCGCGAGCGCCGGTGCCACCGCTTCGCGGAATCGTGCGAGCGGTTCGAAGATTGTTGCACCCGACACGAGTCGCCGAACGGTTTCGGTATCGGATTCACCCGTCTCGACGGGCTTCCAATATGCAAATTGCTCTGGAAACGCAGCGAGAAACAGCAGCGAGAGCGACGTCTTTCCCGCATCGGTATCGGTGCCGACAATCACGACATCCGCCATCACGACATCACCCCTGCAAGGTGGTCAGCCAGCGTCTCGAGTGTGTTCCATTCGCGATCTGCGTGAATGGAAATGCGCAATCTCGCAGTGTTAATTGGTACGCTCGGCGGGCGGATCGCGCGGATGTCGTATCCGTGCGATTGCAACGCAGTTGCCACGCGCACGGCACGCACATCGTCGCCGAGAACGACGGGCACGATGTAACTATCGCCGATGGTTGGAATGTTCTTTTCGTGCAATCTCGCTCGGAATCGTCGCGTGTTTTCGTGCAACGTCTTTCGCAGTGCATTGTCGTCTCGCACTTGCGGCAACATCTCTAGCCACCACGGCGCAATGGCGGGTGGCAGTGCCGTCGTGAAGATCAGGTGGCGACACTTGTTCACGAGAAACGACTTGAGCAATTTTGAGCCGCAGATGTACGCACCGCAAACGGCGAGGGCTTTCCCGCCCGTGTGAATCGTTGCCAACACCCGTTCGCGTAACCCGAGCGCATCGACGCAGCCGGAGCCATTCGGTCCGTAACAACCGGTCGAGTGTGCTTCGTCGACGACCACCTCCGCGCCGTATTTTTCGCCGAGTTCGACGATCTCTTTCAGTGGCGCACGGTCGCCGTCCATGCTGAAAAGCGACTCGGTGACGATGAACATTTCGCGGCCTGGTGGGCGCTTCATCGCTTCGGTTTTGAGGCCGTCTTCAAGGTGGTTGAGGTCGTTGTGGCGGTAGGAAAACTTGCGTGGGCGGCAGATTCGCAGCCCTTCCATGATGCATGCGTGATTGAGTTCGTCGGTCGCCACCCAGTCGCCCGGTTCGACGACGGTGGAGATCAGACCCTCGTTCGCGCTGAAGCCGCTGGTCATCATCAGCACCGATTCCGAACCGTGCCACGCGGCCAATTCGGACTCCACGCGGTCCCATAATTCGTGGTGACCGCGGAGCAATCGCGACGCGATACCCGAACGCGAAAGTTCCGCTTGTGGCTCGTTCGTACGAGCGCGTGATGCATATCCGAGGTAGTCGTTCGACGTGAAATCGATGCCGCTCGGCAACTTCAGAGAGCGTAAACGCCCCTGCGTTTGCAGCTCGTTTAGCGTTTGCGTCCAGCGTTCGTTTAGTGACATGACGTTGTCGCACAGTCAGCCGGTTTGGGTAAACCCATCGCACGGAACAGTGCGGCATCCGCACTGGCGGCGGGGTTGGGCGCGGTTAGCAATTTCTCGCCGAAGAAGATCGAATCCGCACCCGCGAGAAAGCACAGAATCTGTAGTTCGCGGTTCATCCGGTCGCGGCCCGCACTGAGTCGCACTCGGGCGTTTGGGAAGGTGATGCGTGCGGTCGCGATCAGGCGAATGATCTCGATCGAATCCACCTCATCGGCCATCTGGAGTGGCGTACCCTGGCTCGGCATCAGGCAGTTAATCGGCACGCTTTCGGGCTGCGTTTCCAGTGCCGAAAGCTCCGCGAGCATCATCAGGCGATCTTCTTCGGTTTCGCCCATACCGATAATGCCGCCGCTACACACGGAAATTCCCGCGCGGCTAACCGCCTGAATCGTCCGGATGCGATCGTCGAATGTGCGTGTTGTAATCACCTTCGGATAGAAGCGTCGCGACGTGTCGATGTTGTGGTTGTACGCAGTCAGTCCGGCCTCCGCGAGGCGTTCGGCCTGGCTGTCGGAGAGCATTCCGAGCGTCACGCAGGCTTCCATCCCGAGTTGCCGCACGCTCTTGACCATCTCGATAACCGAGTCGAATTCCGGACCATCTTTGGGGGATCGCCATGCGGCACCCATGCAGAACCGCGTCGCGCCCGCATCGCGTGCCGCCTGGGCCTTGTCGCGAACTTCGTCGACGGTCATCAGCGGTTGGCGCGTGACGGGCGAATCGTAATGTGCGCTTTGGCTGCAATACGTGCAGTCTTCGGGGCAGCCGCCGGTTTTGATGCTGAGTAGTGCACACCGCTGAATATCGGAGTAGTCGCGATGCGCCTTGTGGACTTCCGCCGCACGCTGCATGAGTTCGGGTAACGGGAGGCGGTAAATCGCCTGAAGTTCTTCGAGTGATTTCATGAAGAAAAGTGTATCGCCGATCGGGAAATCGTCGACGACACGTGACTGTCACTTCGGTTTCTTTTCCGCGAATACTCCGTCGAGCCATTGGATTGCAGCGGGTATGCCTATGGTTTGCATCGCTTGCGAGTGGCCACCGGTATTCGTGGAAAGGAACTTCACATTCGGGTTGGTCGCACCGAGCTTCGCGACATACCCGACCGTCTCCGAATACTTGCAAACTGTATCATCCTTGGCATGAAACAGGAACGTCGGGCATTTCGGTTCATTGGGAAACGCGACTGGCGACGTACCCGCGATATAGTTTCGGAAACCGGGTATTTCGCCTTCGAGCATCGCCAGATTTGGCGTCAACCAAGCGACGACATCGAGGCATGGCGCGTACGACATGCACGCTTTTATGCGCGGGTCGAGTCGGGCGACCATCAGCGAATGTGTGGCCGCCGAACTGTGACCGGCAATGGCCATGCGATCTGGATCGATCTTCAATTTTGCCGTAGCGAAATCGATAGCCGTTCGGGCATTTTCGCGACCGGCTCCCGATGCCTTGTAGGCCTTTACACCCGCCATAAAGACAGCATCGTTATTCTGGTTCGCTGCGGCGACATGTCCATCGAGCGAGTACGAGATCGTTACATAACCACGCTGAGCGTACGGCAAATGTTCGGCCGAATCACCATCGGTCAAGTCCATCCCGATCAACATCGGGCTGCCCGCCGGTGCGATAAACACGACGGGTAACTTCGCATCCGGCGTTGCGGGCACTGCGGGTTTCGGCAGATACACCCACAATTTCATCGGCACGCGGCCACGCGGAATCGTCAATTTGTGAACGCGAATGCCGTCTTGCAACAGTTGGCCTTCGCCCAGTTCGGGGAATACCACCGCCACTGCCGGCATGTTGGCAATCGGCGGAACATCGGCTACGGA
>JAYSYI010000042.1:0-7604 GCA_043727665.1 Limnoglobus sp.
GGCTCAGAGCTTGAGTCGTTACGAGACAAGTTGGAGAATGACGTCGCCGTATCGCGTGTCGTGGCCCGCGCCAGACGCACGATGCGAGGAACCCCTGAACCGCACGGCTCGAGAGAAAATCGAGGTCAGTAGCCGCAGATATTTCTTGTGCCAAACCGTGCGTGCGCGACGATAACTCTGCGTAGAATGCCACACGAAGGGGGACACGCAGTGAACAACTGCACCCCGGCCGCGTCGGTATAATCGGCGAGCGATGAGGATCGTCACTCGCCGACCGACGTACGCAAAATGACCATGCGGGTCGCCCGACCGCCCCGCACCACCGCTTCCGCCCGCAGTTTCTGCGGCCTGGAAAGAGACGAAAGTTCCATGCGCGAACCGGCCCACACACACTGGCAATACTGGCGGGTGAAGCGAACCCTTTCGCCGAAGGAATCGGCGGATCGGGCGAGCGACATTCCCCCAGCCATCGCCGACCGTATCAATAACCGCCCACTCGTACCGGCCAATCCGGCGGACGAACGACTGGGGCCGGATGGCATCCGTTGGGGCCTCGTCGAGCGTATCCGGGCGGAAATCGCGGCGGGGACGTACCCGAACGACGAAATCTGGCAACTCGCGCAAGAGCGGATGCTCGAACAGAGCGAGACGGCGGATTGACCTGCCTCCTATACTACCGGGTGTCGGGCCTGGTATCCGTCGTACGGCCGGGAACGATTCACGTTCCCGGCCGTACGCATTTTCGCTTCAGGAGTTTCGTTGTGTCCCTTCCCGCCGTTGCCGTCTCGCAGTCTCCGGAAGATCGCTTCCGCGAATACCTAGCGAGCCGACCGAAACCGCAGCGGTTCACCGAACAACAGCGGGAACTCGTCGAACACGTTTTCGCGCAACATTCGCACTTCGACGCCGAGCAACTGATCGAAGAACTCGGGAAAGCCGGGCGGAACGTCAGCCGCGCTACGGTTTACCGCACGCTCACGAAGCTGGTCGATGCGGGGTTACTTCGCAAAATCGAACTCGGCCCCAAAACCTTATTCGACCACGATTACGGCTACCCGTGGCACGAACACCTCGTTTGCGAAAGCTGCAACACGATCATCGAGTTCCAACATCCGGGCATCGAAGCCGCACTCAACGACATCGCGGCGCAACATCAATTCCGTGCGGAAGCGCACACGCTGATCGTCCGGGGTATCTGTGCCAGTTGTAGTGCCGCACGGGCGAACCGCCGTCGCATGGTCATGTGAGAAAATAACTACCGCAGCCATCGCGATTATCGGTACAGCCTGCGCATTTTGTGGGTATATTCGGGAAAGGAGTACGAACGATGACGACACGGACAATTCCTGACGTTTTCTACCCCGAGAGCGATGGGATGCCGATGGCAGACAATGCGTTGCAGTTTCGTTGGATGTCGTTGTTGCGGTGGAACGCGGACGCGCTTTTACGCCACGACCGGTACGTGCTCGTCTCCGCCGATCACCTGATTTACCCCGTTCGGGGGAACCCATCGATCCGGATCGCGCCGGATGTGTACATCGCGTTCGGCACAGAAAAAGGGGACCGCGGCAGCTACCGCGTCTGGGAAGAAGGCAATGTCTTCCCGCAGGTGATTTTCGAAGTGTATTCGCCCTCGAACACGCATGCCGAGATGCAACTCAAGCGAGAGTTTTGTGCGCAGTACGGCGCGGAAGAGTTTTACATCATCTACCCGGAGTATCCGAACGATGCGGAGGCTTGGTTGCGAAGCGGCGAGGAGTTCGTGCGAGTTCCCGAGGTCAACGGCTTCGTGAGTCCGCGTGTCGGCTTCCGTTTTGTGTTGGAAGACGGTCAACTGACAGTGTTCGGGCCGGACGGTCGCGAGTGGAAAAGTCCCGACGTCACGCTTCGCGAACTCGAAGACTCCGAGAGCGATCGTGATTCCGCGCTCACGCGCGCGGAGAAGGAACACACGCGAGCCGAAAGGGAACGCGAACACGCACAATACGAACGCACCCGTGCAGACAAGGAACGCGCCCACGCGGAGGCAGAAAGCAAACGGGCGGAGGCAGAATGCAAACGCGCGGAGGCGGAACGCGAACGCGCGGAGGCGGAACGCGAACGCGCGGAGGCAGAACGCGAACGCGCGGAGGCAGAACGCGAACGGGCCGAAAACCAACGTGTCCGAGCGGATAGCGAGACTGCACGCGCGGAGAGCGAAAGCACACGCGCGGAGCGTCTGGCCGAGAAACTGCGTCAACTCGGCATCGACCCGAATGTCGACTGATCGCTCAACTGACTAAGCTGAAGAAAATTTCTTCGAGGTCGGGTTCGCCGTACTGGGCACGCAGTTCGTCGGGTGTGCCGCAGGCGGCGATGCAGCCTTTGGCCATGATCGCGACGCGGTCGCAAAGCTTTTCCACTTCGCGCATAATGTGCGTCGAGAACAAAATCGTCTTTCCCTGCTTCCGCAGGGCCGCGATATTTTCGATCACCGCACGTTGCACCAGCACATCCAGCCCGTTCGTCGGTTCGTCGAAAATCAACACCGGCGGATCGTGGATGAGGGCGCGCGCGATCGAGACTTTTTGCTTCATGCCGGTGCTCATCTTGCCGCCGACTACGTTGCGGAACTCGTTGAGTTGGAACGTGTCGAAGAGCGTATCGATGCGGCGGCTTAGCGTTTCGCCGTTCATTCCGTAGAGTTTGCCGTAATACTCGACCATCTCGAACGCGGTCATGCGGTCGTACACGCCGGTGTTCGCGGAGAGGAAGCCGATGCGTTCGCGGACTTTGCCGGGTTCGTTGACCATGTCGAAACCGGCGATGGTCGCGCCGCCCGCCGACGGTTTGAGCACGGTACACAACATCCGTAGCGTCGTTGTTTTCCCCGCGCCGTTCGGCCCCAACAGCCCGAACACCTCGCCGGGTTGCACCGTAAACCAAACGTCATCGACCGCCGCGTTCCCCCGCTCGGAAAACTGCTTCGTCAGGCCCTGGACTTCGATCATGGGGGTGTATCTCGATCTTCGGTAACCGCAAGTCTTTAGCCTGCGTGGGGGCAATTACCCTTGAAAACCAGTCGTGGCGAGTCTTCGAGACGCGACGCGATGAGCTACAACGACAATGGGTGCAGCCCAATCCCATGGTATCACCATGGGCTACGTGAGCGATCCCTTCAGGACCGAATAACAGAACCTCGACCCTGAAAGGGTCGCTCTATCAGCCCATGGTGTAACCATGGGACTGGGGGGCATTCTCACACGGAAACCAGTCGTGGCGAGTCTTCGAGACGCGACGCGATGGGCCACAACGACAATGGATGCGACCCATCCCATGGTATCACCATGGGCTACGTGAGCGATCCCTTCAGGACCGTAAAAGCCTGTCATCTCCGCGTGACGGCGTCGTCGTGGTTGAGGATGGCCAGCGATAGTTGCGTGGCGGCGGCTAGCTCGGCCACGTCCAGTTTCGGGTCGCGCTTACCTTCGCCGACGCTCAGTAGTTTCTCGGCGGCTTTGCGGTCGAGCGTGTAGCCGTCTTTTTGCTCGTCGTAAAGTTTCACGAGTACCGCGAGTTCGCGTTCGCTCGGCACTCGCGCACAAACGGTACGAAACACCCACGCCGCGCGGGCTTTCGTGGTGGTGCCACCTTCGCGCAACATGCGTTCGCCGAGGAAGCGGGCGGCCTCGACGATTTGCGTGTCGTTGAGCAACGCGAGTGCCTGCAAGGGCGTGCTGGTCGATTGGCGTTTCGCCGAACAGACGCTGCGGTCGGCAGCATCGAACGTGGACATTTGCGGGTGCGGGGCCGTGCGTTTCCAGACGGTGTACAGGCTACGGCGATGGAGTTCGGTGCCCTTCGATTGCGGGTAGTTTGGCCGGCCCAGTGCCTCGTTCCACAAGCCTTCCGGTTGATACGGATAGACGCTCGGGCCGCCGAGTTTCTCGTGCAGTAACCCCGATGTAAACAGCGATTGATCGCGGAGCATTTCCGCCGTCAGTCGTCGTGCGGGTGCGTTCGAAAGCAGCAGGTTGTACGGGTCTTTCTGCAACCGGGCCGCATCGGTTTTGGACGACTGGCGATATGTCCGCGAGAGTGCCATGTTCCGCAGCATCCGCTTCATGTCCCACTTATGTTCGATGAAATCGCGGGCGAGAAAGTCGAGCAATTCGGGGTGCGTGGGCACCTGCCCCGTGCTGCCGAAGTTGTCGCTGCTTTCGACGAGGCCACGCCCAAACATCTGCTGCCAAAGCCGATTCACCGCCACGCGCGCGAACAACGGATGATCGGGCGAGGTGGCCCATTTCGCGAGGCCGAGGCGGTTCTTCGGCAAGTTTTCCGGGTAGGCACCGAGGAACGCCGGCGTAGTTGCGGTCACCGCTTCGCCGTGCGAATCGTACGCGCCGCGGGTCAGTACGAACGCCGGTTTCGGCGTCGGCAGTTCCTCCATCACCATCGCTTCGGGGATCGCGTGAACGAACTTCGCGTGCTCCGTGCGTGCGACTTTCAACGTCGCCAACGGCTTCTGCGACGGTTCGTGAATTGCGGACAAATAGTACGCCAGTAGCGATTCGCGTTGCACGGGCGTCAGGGTTTTCGCCGTCCATGCCGTCGTGAAATCCGCAAGCCCCGCGAGGTGTGCCGCCTCGATTGGCGAGATCGCGCGAGCGTAGATTTTCAGATCGTCGATCGCGCCGCCACGGAAGCCGTTGTCGCGAAAGCGGTTGCCGATCGCGAGGTTCGGTTCGCCATCTTCGTACGTGGTGTCTTTGCGGAGATTGTTGCGAATCACTTCGCGTTCGGCAGGCTTGCCATCGAGCGTAATTTGCACGCCATCGGCTTGGCCGGAGCCATCGTATGCCACGCTGATATGCGTCCAGGTGTTCGCACGAATCGGCGTTTTCGCCGACACTTTCAGCGAGTTCCCCGGCCACATGTAGTGCAGCCCGAGTGCGACGTGACCGTTCTCCAGGAGCAGTTCGTAACCGCGACTTCCCGCATCGATCGGGGCTTTGCTGTGGTGCAAAATCACGGCACGCGGCGCGAGTGTTTCGGCGCGAATCCACATCGAAAAGCTGAACGGGGCTGAGCGCGAGAAGTGGCCGACGCCGGGAATGTCGAGGCCATTTTCGCCGTTAAGCGCCACTGCTTTGCCGCGTTTGCCATCAATCAGCATCGGGCCATCGTGGCCGTTCGCGGGCTGTTTCGCATCGACACCGTTCGGCGACTGATTCGCTTTGAGTTCATCGAAATCGAACGACGCCACGAGGTTTGGTAGCGTCGGCTCCTTCGACTTCGTGGCCAGCCATTTCTCGAAATCGGCTGGTGCAGAAGCCCGTGACGCGGTCAGTGCTGCTTTTGCCGCGGCGATGTTTTGCACCAACGTGCGGATCTTTGTGTCTTGTTCGTCCGTGGAAAGTAACAGCGTTGGCACGGGCATCGCGTTCGTGAAGTACGAGGTTTGCCCGGATTCATCGATGTTCTGGAAGAACGCGAACAGCTTGTAATAATCTTTCTGCAAGATCGGGTCGAACTTGTGATCGTGGCACCGGCAGCACTCGAACGTCTGTGCGAGGAACGTGGTGCCGAAGGTGTTGACGCGGTCCGCCACATAGGCGACGCGGAACTCTTCCTCGACAACGCCGCCTTCTTCGTTTTGCATGTGCAAGCGGTTGAACGCGGTCGCCAGCCGTTGGTCCTTCGTGGGGTTCGGCAGCATGTCGCCGGCGAGTTGCCACGTCGCAAATTCGTCGTAAGGCTGGTTGCTGTTGAAGGCCCGAATCACCCAGTCGCGGAAGGGCCACATCTGGCGGAAGCGGTCCGACTGGTAACCGTGTGTGTCCGCGTAGCGTGCGAGGTCGAGCCACTCGACCGCCATGCGTTCGCCGTAGCGCGGCGACGCCAGCAAGCGGTCGACGACGGTTTCGTACGCGGTTGCGCTAACGTCCGCCTTAAAGGCATCGAGTTCGGGCAACGTCGGTGGCAGGCCGGTGAGGTCGAAGGTGGCGCGGCGTAGCCACGCTTCCTTCGTCGATTCGGCGGAAAATGTGAATCCTTCGCTGATGTGCCGTGCCGCAACGAACGCATCGATCGGGTTGCGCTCGGCACTTTTGGGGATCGCAATCGCACGCGGTAACGGCATGTACGACCAGTGCGTTCCCCACTTTGCTCCTTCATCGACCCATTGTTTCAGCAGCGCGATTTGCTTCGGTGTCAGTTTGCGGTTCGAGTCGGGCGGCGGCATCATGTCTTCGGCATCTTTGCTGAAAACGCGCGTAATCACTTCGCTTTCCGCACTTTTGCCAGCCACGATCA
This sequence comes from Limnoglobus sp., assembly GCA_043727665.1. Lineage (GTDB taxonomy): Bacteria > Planctomycetota > Planctomycetia > Gemmatales > Gemmataceae > Limnoglobus. Next base: position 6,298 of record JAYSYI010000042.1, read on the forward strand.
TCGTGCGATCTTTTTTCTTCCGGAACGCGCCATCCTTCGTGTCGAGGCGCAAACCCGCTTTGCGTGCAGCTTCATCCGGCCCGTGGCAGTGGTAGCAATTCTCCGAAAGGATCGGCAGGATGTCGCGCGAAAAATCGACCGCCGCACGCGCAGGAATTGTCGCAAACAACAGGCAAACCATCGAACCGAATCCGCAAGTTCTCACCAGCATCGGGCCGTTCCTCGTCGATTTGCAGGAGGGAGCAGTCCGGGTATTATAGGGCCACAGCGCTGCGGGGCACGTGCCCCGCAGTGCGGCTTCGGCTAATGCACGCCGTTCGCGGATGGTCGCAGCAGTTCTTCGGCGACTTCGGACACGTCGGGCTTCTTCTCTTCGGCGGCGAACTTGTCGTTCCAGAAGCACCGCAGCGCGATCTGCGCACACCGTTCCTGGAACTGTGCGGGCGTCTCTTGCATGTCCGGGTAACGATCGACGAAGTCGAGCATTTCCATGTGCGGCACCTCGAAAGCACCGAGGATGCGGGCGGCCATTTTCCGCTTGTCCGCAAGCTCCATGTATGTCAGTTCGACCGCTTTATCGATCCGTCCGGGACGGGTCGAGATGAACTCCGTATCGCCGTTGGGCAACTGCCGCGGTTGGCCGAGTGCCACGTCGATCTTGCTGATGTCGTTCGTGGTGACGACAGTGAAAATCCCATCGGCGCGCTCGACGCCATCGAGGCAGTTCAGCAAGCAGTCGAACGTCAGGGGCGGGGCGAACATGCCGCCGCTGCCGCGGTTGCCGTTCTTGTCGTCTTGCTCGTCTTTTTTGCCGGGCATCATCATCGAGAACATGCTGCCCTTCCGCGCAACGTTTTCGCGACCGTGGAAGACGTTATCGATGTCTTCGATCAGCGCGATACACGGCACGTTCACCTGCATTTCGGACCATGCCTTCGTGAGGTCGTGGTTACCCATCTCGGCGAGGTTGTACACGTAAATCGGCATGTTCAAGTCTTCGGCAAAGGCGCGGGCGAGTGCCGTTTTGCCGGTACCGGGAGGGCCGTAAAGCATCCAGCCACGCTTCCACGGGATGCCCTTTTCGATGTACCAACCTTTGCTCTTCCGCCAGAGTTCGATCTCCTTGATGAGATCCTTGACCCGTTGCGGGAAGATCAGGTTATCGAGCGCCTTGCCGTTGTTCGTACGAGCTTTGCCGAGTTGCTCCACGGAGTGCGCGAGCAACCGGTACGCGCCTTGTTGGTACCACGACAAGCCATCGCTGCTGCCGCCGTAGTCGTCGTCGCGGTCGCCCCGTTGGGGGATAA
>JAYSYI010000043.1:0-2460 GCA_043727665.1 Limnoglobus sp.
AAATGCTCGGCGACGGCTTCATTTGCCGTCAGCATGAACTCCTCGACGAGCTTGTGGCTCTCGTCTTGATTCGCGAAGTGTGCCCCGTTGACGCGGCCATCCGCGTCATATTCGAGCACTGCTTCGGGCATGCTCAGTTCGAGCACGCCCCGCTTCTGCCGCTTCTTGCGTAGCAACCCCGCTAGGTCACGCATCCGCTTCAACGACTGCAACACTTCCGTGTCGTACGGTGCGGCACCTTCGGCCTGTGGCATGTCGTCGAAGATCGCCTGAACTTCCTCGTAATGGAACCGCTTCTTGTTGCGAATCGCCCCGTTGAAGAACGACACATCGGCCTTCTGAAGTGCCGTGGTAAACTCGATGCGGACGGATTTTACGTAGCGTAGTTTGTCTTGTTGCAGGCTCGCTAACCCGTTTGAGATCAGTTCCGGGAACATCGGAATGACCTTCTGCGGAAGGTAAATACTCGTCGCTCGTTTCTTTGCCTCAGTGTCCAGTGGGCCACCGATCGGGGCGAAGTGCGCGACATCTGCGATGTGGACGGTCAAGATCCAGTGCTTCGTTTTCGGGTCGATGACCACGCTGATGGCGTCGTCGAAATCGCGGGCGTCTTTCGGGTCGATCGTGATGACGCAATCGCCGGTGAAATCGGTACGGCCATCGGCGACTTCGCGGAAACGGTCTGCCTGCGAGTGCGCTTCTTCGATCGCTTCCTTCGGGAATTCTTCGGGCAAACCGAAGCCACGAATGATCGTGAGCAGATCGACTCCGGGCTTGCCGAGCGGCCCAAGGACTTCGACGATCGCTCCTTCGCCGCGTTCGTCGAGCGTGGGAAAGCGGATCATATCGATGACGACTTTATATTGCGATTTCGCGCCCTTGGCTCCGGGGTCGCCGACGGCGATACTGTGCGCAAACACATTACTATCGACGATGACAAACGCTTGGCCGTCACGCTCGAAATAAGTGCCGACGAAACTACGCGTGGCACGGGTGATGACGCGAACGACTTCCCCGGCGGCATCGTGGTTTTGGGTTGCGCGCCGTGTAATGCGGATCAGCACTTCGTCGCCGCTCGATGCGTCGCGTTCCTTACCTTCGCGAATGAATACGTCGGGAACGGGGGCCGCTTCGGTGGCGCTCGGCCGGACAAAACCGTGTCCGCTGTTCGTTCGTTTGTAAATGCCAACGAGGCTGCCGAACTGATCGGCCGCGCGGAGAACGTTGTTCTTCCCGAGGTCGATTCGGCCCTCTTGGATCAGCGATTTCAGCGTTTTGCGAAACTGCGGGTAGTCGTCTTCGACGACGCCGAGTTTCTTGGCGAGTTGTTTAGGCTTGAGCGGTTGGTAGCCCCGCTCGGACAGGATACTCAGAATCCGGGACGTCCAGTCGGTCATAATTTCTCCCCGCTCGGGGCGGGGCTTTGTAGGGGATCCGTCAATCGAACGACTCGCGGACTTCACCGAACATGTCGCCATTCTCGCCGCCCTTATAGATGCGGCGTTGCAGGTTGTGGTTGTACGGGGTCCAGGCGGTCTGATTGTTGCGGTCTTCTTTCAGGTCGCGAAGCACCATATGCATTCGCGTGTCGAGCATGTCGATTTGGTTGAGGAGCATCGCTTCGGGCGTCATCGGCACTTTCGGGCTGCCGTATTCGAGCGTACCGTGATGGCTGAGAATCATATGCTTCAACCGAATGACGAGTTCGCGGGGAAAAGGTTCGCCCGTGAGTTCCGGAACTTTCGCAATCTGATCGGTGAGCATCTCGACGCCCATCGAGATGTGGCCGAGAAGCTGGCCTTCATCTGTATAACCGAAGCTGCGTGCGTAGCTCAACTCGCGAACTTTACCCGAATCGTGCAGGAACACGCCCATTAATAGCGTGTCGCGATCGATGCCGGGATAAAACGGCAACAAACGCTCGGCAATGTCCATCATCGTGACGGTGTGTTCGAGTAGGCCACCGATGTACGCATGGTGGAGTTTTACGCCGGCCGGGCACGACAGGAAGTTGCGGAAATAGTTGTCGTCCATGAGGAAACATTCGGCGAGCGCCCGCAGGTGCAGGTTGCCGAGTTTCAACAAATATCCGCGGAGCCGTTCGATGAGCTTGCCGACATCCTGCTCGGTATGCGGCATGAAATCCGCTAGGTCGATCTTCTCTTCTTCGGCACGCTCGACATGGTTCAGAATGACTTGCAACGAGCCTTGGAAAAGCTGCACTTTTGCTTCGATGTGGACGAAATCGCCGTTCTCGAAGGATCGGAACACGGTATCGCCCGCGTTCCACATTCGTGCGGAGATACCGCCAGTGCGGTCGCGGATTTCGATCTGCACGTATAGGTTGCCGTTGCGGTTGGACCGAAGTTGCTTGTCGCTGACGAGGTAAACCTCGTCGATCGAATCGCCATCGCGCATCTGCTCGACGTATCGCCGACTCATGCCGTCCTGCTTTCATTG
>JAYSYI010000044.1:0-2460 GCA_043727665.1 Limnoglobus sp.
GGCGGCTACCTCGAAGCGACGCCACTCACCGCATTCGTGGCCATGGCGCTCGCGAATATCGGCCAGAGTGACAGCCCGGTGACACGCGAGGCGATCCGCTTCCTCGTCGATTCGGTTCGCCCCGATGGCAGTTGGCCGATCGACACGAACCTGAGCATTTGGGTGACGACACTGAGTGTCAACGCCCTGTCCGCGGCGAACGATCTCGATGCCATCAGCGACCGCGAACCCCTGCGAACGTGGTTGCTCGAACAGCAGTTAAAAGTGCGTCATCCGTTCACTGGTGCGGCCCCTGGTGGTTGGGGCTGGAGCCACTGCCCCGGCAGCGTGCCCGATTGCGACGACACGCCAGGCGCGATTTTGGCGTTGCAGAATCTCGGCGTGAAATCATTACAAAACGGTCGGCGTTGGATGAACGATTTGCGGAACCGCGATGGCGGCCAGCCGACGTTCTGCCGCGGTTGGGGCACATTGCCGTTCGATCGCAGTGGCTCGGACCTGACGGCGCACGCGCTGCGTGCCGATCCCGCGAATTGCCAAGCGGGGCTTGCGTATCTGGCCCGCCAGCAGCGCCCCGATGGTTCGTGGTTGCCGCTCTGGTTCGGTAACCAGCACGCCCCCGACGACATCAATCCCGTCTACGGCACCGCCCGCGTGCTCGCGGCATATCGCGATTTGCAACTCGCACACACGACGCAGTGCCAACGCGGTGTCAGTTATTTATTGAGCGTGCAAAATGCTGACGGCGGCTGGGGCGGCGCGATTAATTGCCCGAGTAGCGTCGAAGAATCAGCGGTTGCGGTGGAGGTGCTTCTGGACTTGGCCGCAAGTGATATTCGAGTGCAACGCGGCATCGAGTGGCTCATCGAAGCGGTCGAATCGGGGCGGTTTCGCGAACCGTCGCCGATTGGGTTTTACTTCGCCAAGCTGTGGTACTTCGAAAAACTGTACCCGCTCATTTTCACCGTCGCGGCACTCGGCCGGGCGAGAACGCGCGTCACTTCTTGAGCGGACGGATACGCTCGGCGGTGACCCATTCGTCCCATGTGTCGTCGAAGTTCACGTAATGTACGAACGTTTTCAAACCGTCTTTCTTGAGTACGACTGCCGGGTACCACGACGCTTTCCACTCGACTTCGATCTCGGCTTTCATCGCCATTTTCGGTCGCGTTCCCCAATCGTCGGGGATCGCGGATAGGTCTTTGCCACTCACTTCGACCGCTCGTTTGTCGGTGTAATCGAAGAACACGACGGTATACTTCGCGTCCGCAACACTGACAACGCGCCCCGGCCGCGTGCGTTTCCCATCGGGTGCCAGCACGTATTGCCCCGGTTGAATCGCCGCTTTCTCCGCGACCGGTTGGCTCGCTTTCGATGTCGCTACGGGGAAATCGCTGCTGAGGCCGTGCGTACTGAAGTGGCTTTTCTGGCGCTCGAGTACGCGCATCGCTTCCTGCACTTCGCCCGCCATTTCGCCGAGCGTGACCGTACCATCGTGGTTCGCATCGGCGAGTGCGTCGCCCTTCAGCGAATCGATGATCGACTGCGTGAACGTCCAGTTTCCCGTGGAAAGCGTGCTCGCATCGGACGACGTGAGCGTGGCGACTTCGAACCCCGCTTTCGCGAGCGTTTTCCCCGTCTCGCTCAGCCCACCGGAGCAACAGCAATCGGCGAGCAAGATGACCCGCTTCCCCTTGAACGACTTGCCAATGATCTTCGCAATATCGGAGGCGAGCAGCCCCGTTCGCACGGCGGCCTTCGCGTTCAGGTCGTAGTTCGCGAAGCAGACATCGCCCGCTTTCGCCTCGAAACCGTGGCCGCAATAATAGAAGAACAACGTGGCATCGGCGGGGGCCGCACCGGCGATATCGCGAACCGCCCGCTGAATCCCAGAATACGTGGCTTGCTCGTCGAGTAACAACCGCATGTTCTTCGCAGGTACACCGCGCGCGAGCAGCGTCTCGTAGAGTTCTTCGTCTTTGCGATGCTTCGTCGGAAATCCCGTAAGCGTGTTCCCCGGCCACTGCAACACCCCTGCCACGACGGCATAAATATTCGTCGGCTTCTCGACCGGCTCGATCGCATTCGCGCCGGGCGAAGTCAGACACGCCAACACCGCAAAACCGAGTATCGCTCGCATGGGAACCTCAAATTGTAGGAGCAAGGTGACTATTGGCGTCATCCGACTGTTAGCGTATTTTCCCTGTATTTGTAGCGGAAGTCGTTATACTTCTGACGCGGTGACTTCCGGCGTAAACCTTAAAATACAAGCGAAATAATCCTTCACGGCGTTGCCACAAGGGGTGCCCCCCAGGTGATGTAAAGTTGCGCTTTTCATCAAATTTCCGCGACATTCGTGTTCCCGTTTCTGTTACCGTCAACCGCAACTTCGCATCACCTGGGGGTGCCCCCCAAGTGATGCGAAGTTGCGGTTGACGGTGTTTTCGGGTCATCCTGATT
>JAYSYI010000045.1:0-7571 GCA_043727665.1 Limnoglobus sp.
GCGTCCTCCACGGCCCCGCGACAACCGACCTCAAACCCGTGGCAGTCGGATCGGAAATCCCGGCACAATTGAGTGCGAAGTGACCGTGAAAAATTAGCCGCGACGCGCAGGCTTTGCGTAGCGGAGCGGGTGGACTTCACCCAAAACCAGATTCCCGAAATGGGGTGAAGCGCACGCGCTCCGCTACGAAGACTCCGCGTCGCGGCTAATTCCAGATTCGGTAAAGAAAACTCGCCAGACGCGCTCCGCTGCGAGGATTCCGCGTCGCGGCTAATTGGCGTTCCTTGAATTGGCGATTCGCATCACTTGCCGTTGAATCGGACGACTAACAGCACGATTATGCCAACGCCCATTGCCACAAGTGCGGCCGCCCTAGCAATTTTCCAACTGCTCCACGGGCGTTTCCCGACGACTTTGCCCGAACGGCCGTTGATCAGAATCTGGAACGTCTGATCGTGATAGCGATACGCCGCCACCCAGATGGGCAACAGCAAGTGTTTGAAAGTGATTGCCGAGTACTTCGATTTCTTGTCGTCCACTCGCTGATGGTCGCCGCCGATGTCGCGACAAATTAGCCGGGTGATCTCCGGTTCGATCAGCGATTTCGCGATCTGAAAGCCTTCTTTTAAGCCGATGGTGTATCGTTCGGTTTTGAAACTACTCAGAAACAACGCCTGAAATGGCTCCAGCTTCGCGATCTCCCACGGCTCCAAATTATCGGTGAGCGAGTCTGGCAAACTCTTCGATGCAATCACGAGCACATCGTCGAAGAAGTGCTGGACCTCGCCCGATACGGATGACCAACGGATGCGAATTACTGTTCGCGTTTCGGTGCGAGTATTTCCATTCGAATCGGTTACGGTGTAGGTTTCGTAGTCGGTGTAATTGTCGCCGCGCTGGCCTTCGTAAAAGGTGTAGGTCATCGCATCGTACGTCCAGAACGGCACGTACACGCCGGAGAGTTGGCCGAGGTTTGCGATCTTCTTTAACTCGGTCGGCGCGAACCAGAGTTCGCGTAGCCAGGCATCGAATTTCTCGCGGGCTTTTCGCAAATCGATGCTGAACGGCAGCAGGCATTCCGGGCAGATCATTCCCGCGACGGCAACGGGTTGATTCACGAGGTGCGTCGCACAGAACGGGCATTTGTCGGTAACGACATTTTCTTCGAGCAACACGAGCGCCCCACATCCGGTGCAGCGTGTCTGCGATTCGCGGCCCGGTATCGGCTTCGTCTGGCCGTCGAGATTTTCGAGATATTTCAGGTAGTCGCGCTCGACGATGGTGTCGTCCGAACCGCGTGCGATTTTCTCTTGATGGCCGCAATACGGGCACTGCAACCCACGGATTTTCGGATCGAAATCGAGTCGCGCGCCGCACTGGATGCAAGGGAACTGCTTCCCTTGCGGTGGGGCTTTCGTCACTGCCGGTTCTTTGCGAATCGGCGGCGGGGCATCGGTCGATACTGCGTCGGGCATGGTCATCAGTTTGGCAGTGGTGGTGGCATCTCGCCGAACAACGCCAGTAATTCCGGAACGGTATCGGCGGCCACCCAATTCGGCGTACCCGCCTTCCACACCAGCGAACTCCGCTTCACTTCACCCGTTTGGATCTTCTGTGCAACGATCGTCATCTCGTACGGCCCAGCGGCGGCACCGTTGACCACGAGGTGAAACCGTGCGGTGGCGGGGAGCGGTGGCGGCATTCCGCCGCCCGTTTGTGCCGCGTTTGCGTTGGCTTGCGTGACCGCGTTCACCACCTGTTGCCCGATGGCCACGCCCGCGCCCAACCCGACGCCGATACCCGCGCCGCCGTTCGGGTTGTTCGCAGCATCGCGGATCGCTTCGGCTGTCTGAAACTTCGTGTATTGATCGAGGTTTCCAAGTACGCCCATCTCGGAACGCTTGTCGAGTGCCGCTTCGACTTCGGGCGGCAACGAGATATTTTCGACGTAAAACTGCGTCAGCGCGATGCCCATTTTGTGCAGTTCGGGGGCGATCTTTTCCATCGCGACTTTGCCGAGCTTTTCATAATTCCCCGCGAGGTCGAGCATCGGGATTTTTGCGCTGCCGATCGTGTCGATCAGCCGCGAAACGATCGTGTTCCGCAACTGGTTCGTGACTTCGTACGCTTCGAATGAAGGATCGGTCGCGACGAGTTCCTTCAAGAACGTGCCGGGTTCGGTGATCTTGAACGCGTAGTTACCGAAGGCTCTCATTCGCACGGGGCCAAACTCGGGGTCGCGTACCATAATTGGGTTCGAAGTGCCCCATTTCTGGTCGGTCCACTGTCTCGTCGAGATGAAGTAGACTTCGCACTTGAACGGCGACTCGAAGCCGTATTTCCAGCCGAGAATCGTCGACAGAATCGGCATATTATTCGTGTCGAGCGTGTACATCCCCGGCAGTTTCACATCGGCGAGTTGGCCCTCTTTGACGAATGCCGCCGCTTGGCCTTCGCGCACGATCAGCCTCGCACCGTTCTTGATTTCGTTGTTGTGCCTCGGAAAGCGATACGCCAGGATTTCATTCTGCGAAGGCTCGGTCCATTCGAGGATGTCGATGAACTCGCCGCGTAATCGATCCAAAAGACCCATGACGGAACCCTCCGATAAGCCATTGAGAAAGGCACGCCGCTGTTATATAGGTTGTTTCGGCATGGTTCAAACCTGGGTAGCAGTGTCCGTTTCTTGCCTTTTCTGGTAGCCGCTGGTCTTTAGCCTGCGTGACTTCCGCAGGCAGCGGCGAGGTGTCGTGGTGAGTCTTCGAAACACGACGTTTCCTGCTCCCGGAATGAACGTATTGTGCTTGTTACGTCGCGTCTCGAAGACTCGCCACGACTGGTTTTTTAGGGTATTTGCCCCCGCGCAGGCTAAAGACCTGCGGCTACCGGAGAATTGAGAAAAATACACACTTGCTACCCAAAAACACCGTTTTTTGAACCATCCCGTTGTTTCTATAATTTACACTTTGCCATTACCCAAACGGGACCATGCACCGATGACACTAGCGGAACTGAATCAACTGCTCGAAGGCGTTCGTACTGGTACCGTTGCGATCGATGCGGCGGTCGCGCGGCTCGGCGAACCGGCGTTCGGCGATTTGGGTTTTGCCACGCTCGACCTGCACCGGAAAGAACGTTGCGGGTTCCCTGAGGTCATTCTGGCCGAAGGAAAAACCGCCGCGTGGGTCGCTGGGGCGGTCACGCGGATTTCGGCTGCGAATCAGGATTGTTTTGTGACGCGGCTCAGTCTGGAGCAAAGCGATGTTCTGCGCGATACGTTCACCACGTCCGAGATCGATCGCATCGCACGGACATTTTGGCTGCCAACCCCCGGCCCGAAGCCCGAACCGGTCGGCGATGTCCTCGTGATTACCGCCGGAACGGGCGACTTGCCCGTCGCACAGGAAGCCGCGAACACGGTGCGTGTCATGGGCGTGCGGGTCGAAATGATCGTCGATGTCGGCGTGGCGGGGATTCACCGAATCTTGCGACACCGCGAACGGATTGCGAAAGCCGACGTGCTGATCGTGTGTGCGGGGATGGATGGCGCGCTTCCGAGCGTGGTCGGCGGCCTCGTCGATTGTCCCGTGATCGCCGTGCCAACGAGTATCGGCTACGGCGCATCGTTCGGCGGCGTGGCTGCGCTTTTAACGATGCTCAACAGCTGCTCGGCGGGTGTCGTGACGGTGAATATCGACGCCGGTTTCAAAGCCGGTACGGCGGCGGCTCAGATCGCAAAACGAATCGCCCGAGTTGCCACTTCCAATCAGGGATAACATCGTCACCCAGACAATTTCGCAAAGTCAATAAGTTCTAGACGATTTGACGTAAGTCGGAATTCGCGACGTGCGTAAAATGACCCAAAAGTGTCGCGAAATGACACCAAAAAGGCGCGCCATGACATCAAAAAGGCGCGTCCGGTCGATTTCTGGTCGCATATTGACGCGAAACGGTCGGTACTTACGGCGAGTACCAACCGCACGACCCTCGCCGTAACCCACGACAAGAGTTCGATTTACGGCAAAAACCAATGAAATGGATCAGCGTTTTGCGATTGAAAAATGGCGGTTTGAGACGAAAAAACACGCCAAAACACGGTTTTGGCGTGTTCGCAATTCGGACTTACGTCGATTATGAGAACGAGTTTTCGATTCGCTGACACATTATTTCGCGTCAAACATCGCGGGCATGATCGGCATATTCGGCGATGTCGTTGGCGCGGGGATCGCGGGGCTGGTCATCGATCCCGGCGGTGCAGGCGGTATTACACCAGCGGGCGTTGGCTCTTGCAACCCGGTCAAACGCACTTCATTCGAGGCGATCGGTACTGGCACGCCCGTCGTCGGAATCACCGGTACATGACTCGCACTGCCCATCGCACCGGCTTGCATTGGCTGTTGTCGTTGGAAACTATCATTCGACACAACCGGGCTGCGATTGCTGGGCGTACGCGTCAAACTCGCTGTTGGCGCGGTTTTCGCTTGCGTGGCAGGCACGTAGGGCTTGAGCGGCTTGCTCGGGAGAATGGTTTTGTCTGCGGAATGGCAGCCAACCGATGAGAGGAACACGATGCAAGCGACGAGACTGAGACTCGATGAAAACGACATTCCGTGCCGCATAGATGCACCCTCTCCCTAGAGAACGGGCAGGGGCAGTCCATTGCCCCTGGCATATCCGATGTCCTGTCGGAACCGCTCGTGAGCGGGTAATAATCGCGATCCGCGCGACTGTCAATACGGACAATCTCGCTGCGAATTGCGTGCTACTTCGCGACGGGAACCGGCAGAGCGACCGCACCGACAGGGCCGATTGCAGGTGCGGCTACGCCGACGCCTGCCCCACGACGCAGTGCGCCGTCGGCGTCTTGCATCGAATCGACCTCGCGTTGCAGCGGGAATGCCGGGTCGGGTGGGAAGTACTGGGGACGCTGCTGAAGATAATGCGGACTCGGCAGGGTCATCCCGCCAAAGTTCGTCTGGCAGCCAGTTTGGGTGAGTAGGCCCAGCCCCAGGCAGGTCATGGCATCCGTCAGCATACGGTGGTTGCGTCGCATAATTCACCTTTACTTCAGCCGTCGCGGTACAGAGCATCCTTGCTCGTGCCAACGGTACGACGAGTCTACCGGTTATATCGGCTAGCCCGGCCCGAATGTTTAGCCCCGCCTTTCCGATTCGCACGATTTTGTCGGCAACTCAAATTCGCTTCGCCACGCAGCTTGACCCGCTGCCTAAACTGAATCTGTACACCAAATGAAATTGCGCAGCCTCCGACGGACGAAAATATGAGTACCCCGGATCGCCTCGGTGGAATCATCCACACCTACCAAAAATATGACCCAATGGAGTGTCCCAGCCCGACCGCACCGCCACCGGATATGGTATCGGCCGCGTTCGAGCACATGCTGGCCTACGGCGATATGCGGCAATTGTCGGAAGAAGAACTCGCGAAGATGGTCAAAATCGACCCCAGCCAAATTGCGGGGTTCATCGCGAACATCGACAAGATCATGGAAGATCTGCGCGAGCGGAAGAAAAAGATCCTCGAAACGTACGAAACGAAGGCCGCCGAAGATGCGGCGAAGTCGGCGTACACGCAGAAAGCCGACACGGTCGTCCCGCCCGAAAAGCTCGTCAAGGAATTCAAGGAAGCCGTCGCGGAGGAGCAACTTCGCGACCTTGAAAATCTGTATTACCGTGCGGGCAAAGATAACAACAAGTTCGCAAAAGACATCGTTCAACTCGTGCAGAAACTCGGCGACAAGTACCAGGTCGACGAACTCGTCTCGAAGTACGAATTCACCGGCAGCACGAAGATGACGGTGCCACAGGCGTTGGAGATTAAGGAGGAACTCGACGCGATCGAAAAGTTGCTTCAGCAATTACAAGAAGCGAAAGCGTCGGGGCAACTCGGTTACATCGACATGGAAGAGGTGCAAGACCTCACCGGGACCGAAAACGCCGATCAGCTTCGCCAACTTCAGGAACAGATTTCGGAGTACCTGCGCCAACAGGCAGAGCAACAGGGGCTGGAAACAAATTCCAAAAACCAGTTTCAGATGACGCCGAAAGCGTTTCGGTTGTTCCAATCGAAGGTGCTTTCGACGATTTTCAACGAACTGCAAGCGTCGCGAACGGGGCGACACCCCGATGCGGTTCTGGGCGAAGGAGCTACCGAATCGCCGCGAACGAAGGAGTATGAGTTCGGAGATTCGGTAACGAACATGGATATTCCTTCGAGCATGATTAACGCAATGTTGCGGTCGGGCAACACGGGCGGCCCGATACGGATGAAAGCGGAAGACATCGTCATTCACCACACGCGGAACACGCCGAAGGCGGCGACGTGCGTGTTGCTCGATATGTCCGGCTCGATGCGTTACGACATGCAATACGCGAACGTGAAGCGGATGGGATTAGCGCTCGATGGTCTGATCCGTGCGGAATACCCCGGCGACTTCTTGCAGTTCATCGAAATGTACACCTTCGCGAAGCCGCGGTCATTGGCGGAAATCCCGACGCTGATGCCGAAACCGGTGACGGTGTACGACCCCGTTGTGCGGTTGAAGGCCGACATGAGCAACCCGAACGTGAGCGAGTCGAATGTGCCGTGGCACTTCACGAATATTCAACATGCCCTGCAAACGGCGCGGAAATACCTCGGAAACCGCGACACGCCGAACAAGCAGGTGATGCTGATTACCGATGGCCTACCCACCGCACACTTCGAAGGCAGTATGTTGTACATGCTCTACCCGCCGCACCCGCGTACCGAAGAAGCGACGCTACGCGAAGCGAAGTTGTGTGCGAAGGAAGGTATCACGATCAACATCTTCCTGCTCTCGACGTGGAGCCAATCTGAGGAAGACATTCGCTTCGCACGAACGCTCGCAGAATCGACGAAAGGCCGCGTCGTTTACACGACGGGCCGCGAACTCGATCGTTTCGTGGTCTGGGATTACATTAAACGCCGCAAGTCGATCATTAGCTGAACGAATAGCGATCATGTCACTCGGAATAGCCGGGCGGCATTTTCGCTGAAGAGTTGATCGTGCGCTTCGGCGGGCACAATACTGGCGATGAATTTGCGGTAGGCAAGCATCGGAACGAGTGGCCAGTCGCTGCCGTAGAGGAAGCGATTCGGTCGCTCGGCATAGCGGTACGCTATGCGAATCCGCTCGGCGACGTCGGCCATCGTGTCGCGGTGTTCTTCCGCTTCGAAGTCGCTCACATCACCTACGAACAAACCCGAGAGTTCGCCCCAAACGTTGACGTTCTTGTAAATGACCTCGGCCGCGTCGATCGTCCACGGGTTGCCGATGTGCGCGATGATGAATCGCGTTTCGGGGTGGTCCACTGCCACGTCATCAATGCCGAGTGGATGCGCGTATTTCAGCTTCGCGTAAGGCGAATACGTGTCTCCGGTATGGAATGTAACCGGTATCAGAAATTGGGCTGCAATCTCGTAATATCGGCGATAAGTCGGGTGTGTTGGTGCGAAGTGTAGGTAGCCGAGGTAGCCTTTGAGGCCAACAACGCGACGACTGCGAACGAGTGCTTCGACGCGGGTGAAAT
>JAYSYI010000046.1:0-2448 GCA_043727665.1 Limnoglobus sp.
GGTTCAACTTTCGCGTGCCGAAACCGCTGATCTGGAAGGCGTTCGGTCAGTTCGCGCTCATCTCGGGGCTTTCGTTTAGTTTGAATATGCTATCGGTTATGCGACTGCAATCGTTGCTCGATGTTGGCTACCCGATCGTACGTTTTGGGTCGGCGGGGTTGTTGTTTGTCATCGCATACTCGTTGCACCGGCGTTATACATTTAAGGAAGCTCGCAACTTTGGCATTGCGGTGTATGCGGCTTCCACGGAACGTGTCCATCGAATCTTCTCGAAGATTGGTCGAAACTGCGATCACATCCACGTCGATCTCGTCGATGAGACAATGAAGCCGGATGCGGCGACGGTGGATTTCGACAAGGTTCGCACTGCGCGACGCCTGTGGCCCGGTATCCCGGTATGTCTGCACATCATGTCGTTTGAGCCGAGTAAATGGTTGCCTGCATCGTGGGATCTTGCCGATTGGTTTTTGTTCCACGCCAATGCCGAAGAAAACTTGTTTCCGCTCATCGTAGAGTGTCGTCAGCGAGGCAAGAAAGTTGGCATCGTTTGGAGTGTCGGCGTAATATCTGGTGATTTACTTCCGTATTTGCCGCACGTCGATTTCGTGATGGTGTTGGGCATCCAGCACCCAGGGCAATCGGGGCAGAAGCTGTTGCCGCAAGCGGTCGAAGTGGCGGCGACGTTCGACGCGATGCGCTCTCGGTACGATTACGAAATGATGTTCGATGGCGGCGTCAGTGCGGAGACGGTCACGCAGATTCGCGCGAAATATATCGTCGCGGCGAGTGCGGTCTTGAAGGCGGAAGATCCCGTGCGGATTTCCAACACCCTCCGCACGGGAGCGCAATATGAGCGACGCGCAGCTTAAAGCCGAGATTCTCGAGCAATTGATGTCCGTCGCCGACCGCCACGATTTCGTGCGTTCCGTCACGGTTACTGGTAGTTTCGTAGATTCTCCCACACTCGATGGTATCAGCGACATCGACTGCGTTGTTGTCGTCGATCATCTGAATGCAACTCGCTACGACTTTATGCTGGCAGAATTCGACGCAGCCCTACGTGGGGTTTTCGCGACGCACGGCTACGAGTTTCGCATTAACTCGACGCTCGGGCCGTTGAAGTACAACGCCCCGCGATTGGCAGTGTTGCACTTGATGCTGTACTCGAATGAAGCCCGCGTTCGCCATGCCCAGCAAAGCCCGTTTACGTGCCTCGATTGGCAGCGATCCAGCGTGTGGCGCAAGAACTCGCTTGCCAAAGTTTATCCCGTGTTCGGCCTGCAACCGCGGCACTTTCTCGGTGCGCGGCGCGGCCTACGCGACTACCTCGACGACCTCCGAAATCGCGTCGTTTCGTATCGCGAACTCGTCTGCACGGACGATGGCTATTCCGAGCGCAAACTCAGCAAACCGATGACGGTCCGCGATCGGCACGAGTTTGCATATCATGTGATGCGATTCTTGATGAGCAACTTCCTCAAGCTCATCACGCGCACGAACCGCACGCAAGACAACGAGACGTTGCTCACTCGCTATTTCGATCGTTTTCCCGACGGGGCCGCGACGTTCGTACCGTTCTTTCGCGCGCTGGCAGCCAAGAAGAAACGGTCCGACTTTAGCGAACCGGTGCAGGATATAGAATCGACGCTCGAACACTTTGCCGCAGCGATGGAAACGCAGTTTCGCCAAACGTTTTTTGCGAACGCGACGCGCCACACAGCGTTCCGCCACGCACCGACGAAGCTCAATGATGGCGTCGGCAAAACGATCCGCTTCCAAGGCCAATCGAACGAGCCGATACTTCCGGTGGCTGCGGGCCAACTCGCGCAAATTGTAGAGGCGGTAGCTGCGCAAAAACCGTTATGTGTGTTTAGCTCGCCCGCACTGCGGGCCACGCAATCGCTCGCGCAAGTCGCTCGGGAATGTGCAATTCCGAAACCGATTTTCGATGCTCGCCTTTTAGAAATGAACTACGGGCAGCTCGAAGGTTTGTCTGTTGGCGAAGCCCGTGTGCAGTTTCCGGAGGTCTTCCAAAGCTGGGCCGAAGAGGGCGATCCGCGTTTGCCCGATGGTGAATCGGTCGCAGATGTGGCGGCGCGCGTGGCGTCATTCGCGCGAGAAATTTGGGCCAAAGCCGATGGCCCGTCGCTGACATGTACGCACAATGTCGTGCTGCGCTGCCTGATCGGTTCGACGCTCGGCGTGCCGCAGCTCGATTGGCACCGGTTGCAAATTCCGCACTTGGCCCCGGTCACGTTCGTGCAAACCGCGAACGATGGCTTGTTCGTGGACATCCCCGAAACGGTCCAGGCGGACATGTTCGCGCTATGGGAGCCTGCGTCGCTCCGGAAGGCGGCGTGATGCAAATTGTCGTGCCGATGGCGGGGTTGGGGCAGCGTTTCGCGGATGCGGGGTACCGCCTGCCGAAGCCGCTGATTCCCGTCGGCG
>JAYSYI010000047.1:0-7555 GCA_043727665.1 Limnoglobus sp.
ACCCCAAAAGCGGCGAGATTTCCCGCGACGATGCCTTCAAGAACTGCGTCGAAGGGATACAACTCGTTGCAGGGCACGCCGAGAAAGCGGGCATTACGCTTTGTATCGAGCACCTGAACAGCCGCGACGGTTCGGACCCGATGACCGGCCACCCCGGCTATCAGGGCGACGATCTCGATTGGGTGATGTCGATCCTTCGGAAAGTCGGTTCGCCACGGGTGAAGTTGCTGTTCGACATTTACCACGTGCAGATCATGCACGGCGACCTCATCCGTCGCATCGAAGAGTTCAAAGAGATGATCGGCCACATCCACACCGCCGGGAATCCGGGCCGTGGCGAACTCGACGAGAATCAGGAAATCCACTACCCCGCCGTGATGAAGAAGCTGGTGCAAGTGAAGTACGAAGGCTACGTCGGCCACGAGTTCATCCCAACGCGAAACCCACTGGCCGGGCTGAAACAAGCGATTGCAGCGTGCAATGTGTGATTGTGCCTTTGCCGATTCGATGTCATCCGGTAAAATTGCTTGCGTCACCCGACGTAATTTGAGGCCACGCCGATGAGTATGCCAGGGACGATGTATCCCACGACGAAGCCCGAGGAACGCACCGATACGCGCACGGAACGGCAGCCACCGTACGCGATTATCTTGCACAACGACGACGTGAACACGATGGAGTTCGTCGTCGGCGTGCTGCGAAAAGTCTTCAGTTTCACGGTCGAAAAGTGCGTGCAACTCATGCTGGAAGCCCACGAAAAGAACCGCTGCGTCGTGTGGGTCGGCGCACTCGAACTCGCCGAACTCAAGGCGGATCAAATCCTCAGTTGCGGCCCCGACCCCGACCGCAAACGCGACGGAGCCGAACCCCTACGCGTCACGGTCGAACCAACTGCTTAAGGAATTGTTCCCGACAATACCTGCGAGATGTTCTCGGAGCGGATTGTTTCAGCGGTTGTGTTGAAGCGGAAGTTTTGCGTGAGGTAACGCGTGATGGCGTCGCCGGGCTTCTCCTGGAGAACGAGGAAGTCGTCTGGCAGAATGCGAATCCGCTCGCGCGGGTCTTTGAGTGCGAGCGAGAGATCGACGCGGATCGGTAACTGCTGGCCGTTCGGCATTTTTCGCAACACCGTACACAACACGGGCGACGGCGTACCCAAGCCGCTCGCAAACGATTGCGCGATAAATGCATTCTGCGTGAACCCCCCGTTGACGAGCGGGCCACCGACGAGCGCGATCGCTTGTAGTACGTTCAAATCGTAGTCGCGCGGCAACGTGACTTGCCGCGAACCGAGCACGCCACCTGTGTAAAATTGCTCCGAATCGCGGGCAAGTATCGAAACCACATCGCCATCGCCGAGCGTGATATCGGCTTCAGAAATCGCAAGCGGTTCCTCGGGGTAAATCCGCAATGGAATGCGCGTGACGCCCTTCAGCGGATCCGCAGGGTCGTACAGCCCGCGTTGGATAATCACTTCGTTTTTCGCATCGAGTCCTGGCGGGCCGCCACTTTGGTTCAACGCACGGAGGACATCGTTTTTGTACGCTTCGAGCGACACCGTCACGCCGTTGCGCTTGTTCGCACTCGTGATGACGCCACCCGCGGCGGTAGTGGGAATGCCAACGGTATCTTCGCGAACGACGAGCACCTGATACCGCCGTCGGCGTTGCAGTTGCACGCTGATTTTCGCGGCCCCTTTCTGGAACAATTTCACATCGTCTTCGATCGCCTTGCGAACCAGCAATTCGACTTCCGGCACGGTTTTGCCCTTCACGACAATCGGCGGAATTTTCGCGTTCGGCAAGCTGATCGTGCCATCGTCGCGCACGGGCACGGGGAAACCGACGGCAGATTCACCGCCGCCGGCATCGGCGAAACTCACGGGGGCTTGCACGGTTTCCGGGCCGAACAGGTCGCCCGCAATCACGGCGAGCACATCACCTTTATCGAGGCGATATGCCGTCGGTTCCGGGCGACGCAACAGCGTTAGCGGCGTCGCTTGGAGTTCACTTTTCGGGCGACCGAGAATCTCTGCCGGAACGCGACGAACAGGCACGCCATCGGCCACGGGATTCGTAAGCGAAGCACAACCGGTTGTGGCGAACGCCGCAAGGAGTGTCGCGAATGCGAGTGTCCGCATCATGGCTTGACCCCCGATTGTGGCTCAGGTGGCGAAGGTAACACCGTAATGTTCAGCGGTGGCGATACCGGCGCAGTCGATAGAACGATTGGCACCGTTAGGAATTCGCGTCGCCCCGTCGATTCGGCGATCTGCCCGCCGTACTGGAACCCTAGGAAATAATCGCGAACCTTCGCCTGGCCAGCAATCGTCAGATACTTCTTCTTACGCAGCGAAGTCGGCGGCAATGTAGGTGGCTGCACGGGGCCACCGCGATCGAGAAAATCGAAGTACCCATCGCTGAACCCCAACTCATACTCATCGGTGTACGTCTTATGGGCATGCGTGCCGCAAAGTTGCCGCAACGCCGCGTGAGCATCGCCGCGAATCTCGTGTTCTAGAGAGTTGTCGCCATGACGCAAGTGATGTTCGAAGCCGAGGTTGTGCGCTGCCGTTCGCTGAAGGGAACACCCCGCGAGCGAAGTGAGACAAATCAATATCAGTATCTCTCGCCACACGAGGAAGGTTCTCCGGCTGCAACGATTGTGCGGAATGTGTCTCCTTTCCTAACCATCGGTTTGTTTGGGCGGCCCGAATAAGTGAAGTCTGTGAATTCTGCGTGTTTACTGTGGACGCTGTACGCCGAATCCTGCTTATTATCTAACAGAATGTCAGGCTGCGTAACCTACGCGAACTGTGCGATCCGAAAGCTCTCCCGCGATTTGTTTCATACTCCGACGCAAACACCACTGAGGTTTCCCCGAATGTCCCGCCGTAACCGTGCCCATCGCGAAAAGACCGTCCGTCTGAGTTTCGTGTCGCTTGAATCGCGCGACGTGCCCGCCAGCTTTTACGTCGATCCATCGTTCGCAACCGCAGGGAGCACCGTCGATTTTAACGTCGGCCTTCCCAACGAAGCGAAAGGTCTGACCGTTGGCACGAACGCGTTCGCGACGATTTTCGATGCCGTTGCGAAAGCAAATGCCACAGCCGGGTCGGACGATATCAATCTGTCAGCGGCCACGCATCTTGTCGATCCCGGTTTTGGAGCGATTACGCTAACCGAATCGGCAAAAATCATCGGAAGCGGCGAAACCTTCACGACAGTCGAAGCGATCGGTGACACGGTGGGGCCGACGAGCGTGGATGGTGCCGTGTTCCAGTTCGCACCCGGTATCGCAGTCGATGTGTCGAACCTAACTTACGACGGTCGCAAATCGATCGGCACCAAAGCGGGTAGCGTGCTGCGATACGATGCCGCCACGGGCCTCGTATCGAACGTGACGATACGCAACGTCGGCACCACGAATGGCGGAGTCAATTTGGGGATTGGGGTGAACGCGGTCAACGTCGGGGCCAACGTCGATGTCGTTGGCGGCACATTCTTTGGCATCGGTCGCACGGGAGTCAGTTTCAGCGATGGGGCTAAAGGCAGTGTCGGTTCATCGAACTTCACTGGGCTGACGACGCCGGGAATCGCAAACTACGGCATTGAAGCCCTCGAATCGAGTTCCGTGACGATCTCGGGAAGTACCTTCGCGAATTATTCGGGTACAAGTGCTTCGTTCGACTCGGCAGGCGTACAAATTGCCGACGACCTGACCTTCGATTTAAGCGGTAACGGCAATAACGCCGACGAGCCATCGACTGCAAAGATCGTCGGGAACTCGTTCAGTAACAACGCCACCGCCATCATCGTCGGCTCCGATGTGGCGCTCGACACCAGTACGGCGCTCATTCAGTTCAACAACATACTCGATAACAAATTCGGACTGCTTGCGAACACCAAGACCGAAGTGAACGCGCTGTTCAACTACTGGGGTTCGGCTGCCGGTCCGCTGGCTAAAGCCAACCTCACCGCCGCAAAGGACAACCCGACCGGACTGGCTGCCAGCGAAGTGTCGCCGCTCGTACTTTATCGCGATGCATCGAACAAAGCGATCGACGTACTCGCCGGGCCGACGCCCGTCGTCGCGATTTCGTCGCCCAATGTCTATCGTGCTGCGCTGACAGTGGGTACCGTCGCGGTCGCTTCGCCGACAACCCCAACGAGGAGTTCGCCAGTCGACTTCACCGTGACATTCAGCGAAGCGGCGTTAGGTTTCGATGCGGCCGATATGAAAGTGACCGGCCCCGGTACGCCCGTCATTTCCGGAGTCACGACGACCGACAACAAAGTCTTCACGGTGGCCGTCACGGGGGCAACGGGAACCGGCCCCGTCGTACTGACACTGCTGACGCCGGCTACGGAATCGCTCGCGATTGCGAGCGTGCCCGCCACCACCGTCGCACTACCGACGATCCGCACGGGGCTAACTGGCGGCTTCACCGCGATCTCGAAAACGGCCACGGTAAACTTCGACAACGTCGCTCCGACTGCAAAAATCACCTCGCTTGCCGCCACCAACCCGACGAATGTCAACCCGGTGTCAGCGAAGATCACCTTCAGTGAACCGGTGACGGGGCTGGATGTATCGGACATCGTTGTCAACAGCAACGTGCTGGTAAGCACGCCTTCTGGATTCGTTCCGCTCATTCCCAAGGTTCTCGGGATCGTCCCGAATGCCGATGGCACGAGTTACGAAGTCATCATCGGCAACCTGTCCGGTGAGGGTACCGTGTCGCTTACTGTGGTCGCTGGTGCTGTGGTCGATGCTGCCGGGAACGCAAATGCCGCAATTCCGAACACCACGATCGCTACCATCGATTTCGTTGCACCGACGTTCTTAATGCAGATCCCGCTACCAGCGACGACGAAACCAGGGCCAATATCAGTCGTATTCCAGACCTCGGAACATGTGCCATTTGTTTCGCTCACCGCAAGCGACTTCGTCCTTAGCGGTACGGCAACGGGCGCGAAGATCACGGCTGTCAACTCGGAAGGCGACCCGATTGATACAGGCTTTTCCCGCGGAAGAACATTCACTGTTGTCATCGACGGCTTTAGCGGGTCGTCGAAGACCGTGACGCTGTCGATCCGAGCAGGGGCCGTAACCGACTTCGCGGGCAACCGCTCGTTGGCACTCGGACCAATCACCGTTGTGACCACGCCGCCGTTCACGCGCGGGTTCTCGATTGGTGGCGGCGCGGGTCAGTCGCAGCCGTATTTTACCGTCGACGAAAGCTTCAAGGTCAAGAGTGGCATCGTGCCGTTTGAATCGAGTTTCACCGGTGGCGTGCGCGTGGCGACGGCCGATGTCAACGGCGATGGCACGCTCGATGTCATCGTCGGTTCCGGACCCGGTCGTGCGAACGAAGTCCGCGTTTACGATGGCCTGGATGCGTCGAAAATTCTCATCACCGTGAAGCCGTTCGAGACGACGTTCACCGGTGGTGTGTTCGTCTCCGCGGCCGATTTCGATGGCGACGGCAAATCGGAAATCATCATCACGCCCGATCAAGGCGGCGGTGCCCGCGTGCAGATTCTGGCGCTGACGAGCCAATTCGTTTCGGGCCCTGGCGACACAGCCGAACTGGAACTCGGAACGAAAACTGTCGCGGACTTTTTCGGGATCGAAGATGCCGCATTCCGTGGCGGAGCGCGGGCGGGTGCGGGCGATATCAATAAAGATGGCGCGCCCGATCTCATCGTCTCGGCGGGCTTCGGCGGCGGGCCACGCATCGCGGGCTACGATGGCAAGTCGCTCAGCAGCACCCCGCGCAAACTCTTCGCGGATTTCTTCGCATTCGAAAACACCCTGCGAAACGGTGCCTACGTTAGCGTGGGAGATCTCAACGGCGATGGGTTCGGCGAACTGCTCGTCGGTAGTGGACCCGATGGTGGGCCACGAATTCGGGCGTTCTCCGGCGTCGATTTGTTGGGTGGCAAACAAACCGAAGTGGCGAACTTCTTTGCGGGCGATCCAACCGCCCGTGGCGGCGTTCGCATCGCGACCACCGACATCAATTCCGATGGCCTCGCCGAAGTGCTCGTCTCGCTCGGCGACGGCGGCTCCTCACGCGTGAAATTGTTTAACTCCGCCGCCGTTCTCGCCGGAGGCACACCGACTGCTGACCGCGAGTTCAACCTCTTCGGCGACTTCATGAACGGCGCATTCGTCGGCTAAGCCCGTCCGTACCAATAATGCCCAGAGTAAGAAGTAACGTATTACTCTGGGCACACCCTTTAAGCGCCACTTCATTTCTGACTCACATCAATTTGACAAATGTTTTTAAGAAACGCTTGTGTCTGTGAATGCGTGCGGTTAATCTGAGTGCGTAAAATCGATCCGATGCAAAACCGCACCGCTTTTATGGTTACATCACCGCTGTTTCGTTCGCCGATCGCGATGTGTGTATTGTGTTTACTTTACCTGCCCGCTGTAGCTCAGTCGCCGGGCACGATACCATTTACCGCTTCCGAACGAACCTGGATTGCCGGCCACCCGACGATTCGCTTGATGATCGACCACCATTACGAACCGGCCGACTTCATCGACGATGAAGGTAAACACGCCGGGATTGCTGCCGACATGCTCGCACTGCTTGCCATGCGCACGGGGTTGCAATTCGAACCGGTGGAACTGTCGCCGGAGGCGCGGCTCGAACTCGACCCGCAGAAGCGTGGCGTCGATGGCGTGGCGCTGTCCGCGATGACGCCGAAGCGGGCCGAGTTTTACCTGACGACCACGCCATATCTGACGTTCCCGGCGTACATCATCACCCGCCGCTCGGTCGATCAATTTATGACGGGCGCGGATTTGGTCGGCCATCCCGTTGCTGTCGTGAAGGGTTACGCAGCGGAGGAATATCTCGAGTCGAACTATTCGGAATTGACGCTGGTACGCGTTTCGGACACCGAAGCGGGCCTGCGGAAACTCTCGTACGGCGAGGTCTTTGCCTTCGTTTCGGATATCCCCGTCAGCACATATTGGCTCGAAAAAGAAGGCTTCACAAACCTCAAAATCGCGGGCGAATCTGGGTACGTTTACCGACTGGGTGTCACGACGCGGAAAGACTGGCCGGAATTGCATTCGATCTTGCAAAAGGCGCTCGATAGCATTCCGTTCTCCGAACGCGATGCGGTCCGCCGCAAGTGGCTGAACTTCACATACGAACCGCTGCTGACGAGTCAGCGATTCTGGAAGCCCGTGATGTGGACAGCCATCGTGGGATTGTCCGCGTTCGCGGTGGTGTTCTGGAACCGCTCGCTTTCCAAACAGGTCCGCAAGCGAACGCAGGAACTCAAAGAGTCCGAAGCGTTGTTGCAGAACTGCCTCGATAATGCCTCGGATGCCGCGATGTTAGTGCGGCCCGATGGCACACTTGCGCGGGTTTGGACGTCGGCTGGCGTGCTGTTCGAGGTGCCGTGCGATCAACTCCTGAAGCGAACCGCCGTCGATGTCTTAGGGCTAGATTTCGAGCAACGGGTGACCGATGCGATGCCGAACGGCCTGCACAACGCCGAGGCAACGATCGTCGAAGGCGAACGGACGC
>JAYSYI010000048.1:0-2446 GCA_043727665.1 Limnoglobus sp.
GGCGAGCGATCCTCGTCGGGCCATTCACGCCCGATACGGCCGCACTAACGACGACCTTCGACCCATTCGAAAAGGGCGTGTTTAGCTAAACTCGCACGAGCAAATCGGGGACATCGACGGCGTGGCCTTTCACGCGGATTCGCTTGAAAGGCCAGCCTTCGGTGGGCGTCATCGGGTCGGGGCCTTCCTGAGTGACGAGAACGGTATCGACAACGGACGCCGAGCCGATTTTCGACTGCCAAACGATAGGCCAGCCGGGGCCGAACTTCTCGTCTTGCCCCGCTTTTCGCAATTCCTCCGCCTGAAACCGCCCCGCCCCGTAACCGATCTGCGACTCGCGCCATTCGTGTTCGTATGGCCCATTCAGCGACAGCTTTTTCCCCGATTCCGCGGCCGAACCGACCGATTCACCGGGGACGGACATCAATCGGTAGAGTGCCGACAACCGCACAGCGGCTTCAAAATCGAGCTTAAAGCCGGGTGTCGGTTCGCCGAAACAGACGGTGCGGCTGGCAGTGGCGTACAGGCCATCGTGGCAACCCGTTGCTTGCAGTACGCAGGTTTGGTTCGCGAGTGCATCGGTGAAACCGCAACGGCGGAACTTCTTCGCACGATCGTCGGCCGCCACGCTGATATTCAGAGCCTCGACGCCACGCCGACACAAACGATGCGCGATTTGTCCGGCGATTTCGGCTTCCGACGTACCCGGGGTGATGTTCCGCGCAGTCGCTTCGAGGGCATGAACGACGGCGTTGCCGAGGGTGCGGTACAAGTCTTGTTCGTACGGTGTCAGTGGGCGAAGATCTGTGCGGAGCCGGTCGTTCACGAGGGGCATATTCGGGAACGGGCGGTCCGTGGCAAACTTCTTCCCCGCCACGAGTTCGCCGAGCAGCAGCGCCCGTCCGACCGTCCATTGCCACTCTTTGAGCTGAAATCCAAGGCCATCGAGTTCTTCGTCGAACAGCCGTTGCCCGTCGATGTTACTCGCCAGCAGCCAACGTTGGCGGCCGTTCGTGTAAATGCCAGGGCGCTCGCCATCGGCAATCAGCCCGCGAATGTTCATGCCGCCGGTAAACCACGCCACGTGTGCGGGCATTAAGAGCACCACGCCTTCGCAGCCGAGTTCTTCGAGGAGTTTCGCGACTTTGTCTTGCTTCGTGTCGATGTCCGCACGTCGCCGGAGCGTGTGCGACATATCGAGCATCGGCACCGGTTGCGGCGTGGCCGCATCGATTGACACCTTGCTCGTGCCGAAAATGCTTTCGGAATCGAGTTCTTCGGTATCGAAGATCGACTCGCTGATATTGTTGGTATCCACAGCCATCGCGTCTCCGGCCAAAGTGAAAGCGAGTGTGCCGAACGGCAATGATCCAATTGTAACAATTGCACAGAACCGTACGCAAGCGGTGAAATGGAATTTTGGCCTCATATTGTTGACGTAAGTTAGCGGGTTCCCCTTGCTGACGCTGCGGGCTGGCAGGATTAAGACGGATTGAGTCTGATGTTGATAACCACCAATGCAAAAACCCCCGATGGAATCGGGGGTTCACGCGTTTCATATACTCGCGGACTACCAGGCAAAGTGACTGAAGGCTTTGTTGGCTTCGGCCATCTTGATGGTTTGCTCGCGTTTGGCCATCGCTTCGCCTTCTCGGCGGAAGGCGGCCATCAGTTCATCGGCAAGGCGCAGATACGTCGGGCGACCGGCTTTGGCTCGGATCGCTGCCAGGATCCAGCGAATCGCCAGCGATTCTTGGCGTTTCGCCTTCACTTGCATTGGCACCTGATAGTTGGCACCACCGACCCGGCGGGAGCGGACTTCGAGTGCGGGCTTGATGTTGTTGAGGGCTTGCGTGAAGACTTCGATCGTTTCGATGTCTGGCATCCGCTTTTGGATTTGTTCCATCGCCTGATACACCACTCGCGTGGCCGTGGACTTCTTGCCGTCCCGCATGAGGCAGTTGATAAACTTGCTCATGAGGATCGAGTTGAAGCGGATATCGGGTACGAGTTTGTCGTAACTAGCGGTTCTACCCTTGCTTGCCATTCGTCTTTCTCTTTACTTATATGAGCATGTGACCGGCGGTATCGGGAAACAAAGCCTCAGGTTACTTTTCCTTCTTCGATCCGTATTTCGAGCGAGCTTGCTTACGATCCGACACGCCTTGGCAGTCGAGCACGCCGCGAACGATGTGATAACGCACGCCGGGAAGGTCGCGGACGCGGCCACCGCGAACGAGCACGATCGAGTGTTCTTGCAGGTTGTGGCCTTCGCCGCCGATGTACGCGGTCACTTCGACACCCGTACTCAGTCGAACCCGTGCGACTTTCCGCAAAGCCGAGTTCGGCTTCTTGGGGGTCATCGTCTTCACGACCGTACAGACGCCACGCTTTTGAGGGCAGCCCAGCATAGCGGGGTGTTTGGACTTCGAGCGTTGCGGTTGTC
>JAYSYI010000049.1:0-22691 GCA_043727665.1 Limnoglobus sp.
TCCTGCCGTTTCAGGCTTAGAATCACTTCTTTCATCTGGTTCGCCGATGAATACCGATCCACGGGCTCTTTGGAAATCGACTTCAGAAGGAAGGCGGCGAGGTCATCGCCGATCGATGGGTTGAGTTCCTTCGGGTTGCGGGGCGGCGTGTTCAAACGGCGGCGTAGGTTCTCTTCGGACGATGGCGTACGCTCCCACGGCAACCCGCCGGTGAACACTTCGAATGCCGTCACGCCGAGCGCGAATAGATCGACGCGATGATCGGTGCTGCGCCGTTTGATGATTTCCGGCGCGAGAATATCCATCGTGCCGGTGCGGTTACCCGGTTGGCAGAACGGCGGCGTGTATGGGATCGTGAGGCCGAAATCGATGAGTTTGACGACGCCTTCTTTGTCCACCATGACGTTGCGTGGGCAGAGGTCGCGGTGCAGGAATTTCAGGTCGTGCATGTACTGCATCGCTTCGCAGAGTTGCACCAGATAGTTGACGCGGTTGCCGTTGAGTTGCAGGTTCTTCGTCTCGACGAGATAGTTTAAGCCGAGGCCTTCGATCCACTCCATCACGAGGTACGGCTCGCCCTGAAGCGTCACGCCGAACTCGTAGGTGCGAACGCAGTTCACGTGGCTAATTGCCGAACAAATCGCGCCTTCGGTCGGCTTGACCAGACCTTGCGAGGTAAAACGGCTCTCGAATTTCTGCGTTTTGACCTTATCGAGTAACTTCAGGCAGACGGTTCGTCCGAGTGTCTTGTCGAACGCCTTATAAACCTTCGACATGCTCCCCTGGCCGGTGCGACCGCTCAGTTCCCAGCGTTTGGCGAGGTCCGCCTTCTTCATGCCCTTGGTGTTCGCCTGGGGGGGGCGTTTCTTGTTTTTGCCGGTCAGGAAGTCGAACAGACCCACGATAGCTCCTCCGCTGCGTTCGGACGTGTGTTGCTAGTTTACGATATCTCGTCGTGGTGCAAGTTTTTAACGGTTTGAAATCGAGGGTGCGGACAATCCTATCTGCGCAAGCCTTGGCGATTCTGGCGATTCTTATTGCTGGCGCAAGTATGCCGAGCTTGCGGCTCTCGGTGCGGACTTTCCGTCCGCGTTCGCGTTCGCTTGCTTGTGTAAACTGCGATCCTGTTAGACAACACTAGGGGGACTTTGCCCGAAATGCAGACTGTATCGCCGTGGTCCGGAAATGCCATGAATCCATCGAACCCGCAACGCGACTCGGCGAATCGCACGCACATCGCGGGTGCCAACGAGATCGCACGCGAATTTGCGGTGGCCGCCCATCAGCGACTCGACCAGCGCACGATCTGCGAAGCCGTTCCCAACTTGACAATCCCGCCCGCGAATCCGACTGATGTCGAAACGCCACCACCGGGCCGATCCGCCAGCGGTATGATCCCGTCCGATGCGATGTGTGCGGCATCGCGATACGAACTGATCGGCGAGATTGCCCGCGGCGGCATGGGCGTGTTGTTGCGTGCCCACGACCGGCTGATCGGCCGCGAACTCGTCATCAAATTGCTCCGCGACGAACTGCGTGGCCATGCGACTGCCGAACGGCGATTCCTGCGTGAAGCCCGCATCAACGGCCAACTGCAACACCCCGGCATCGTGCCGATTTACGATGTCGGTCGATTCCCCGATGGCCGCCCGTTCCTAACGATGCGCTATGTGTATGGCCGCACGCTCGAAGCGGTTCTGGCTGCACGATCTTCCGCCGATGGCGATCATTCGCAATTGCTGCGCATCTTCGAGCGCGTTTGCGAAACCGTCGCGTATGCCCATGCCAAAGGCGTGATTCACCGCGACTTGAAACCGGCAAACGTGATGGTGTCCGGGTTCGGGCAGGTGCGGGTTCTCGATTGGGGTTTAGCGAAAGTCGTCGGCGAAGCGCCGGAGCCGTGCGACAGCGAACCGGTGCTAACGCCGTCGCCGTTTCTCACGCAATTCGGCGCGGCCATCGGCACCCCCGCGTTCATCCCGCCGGAGCAAGCATCGGGCGAATGCGTCCTGTGGAACGAGCGTTCGGACGTCTTCGGGCTGGGTGGCATCTTGTGCGAAATTTTCACTGGTCAACCGCCCTACGTCGGCGAAACGATGCCCGCGATTTGGGCGAAGGCGCGTACGGGCGACTTGCGCGACGCCTACGAACGCCTGCGAAACTGTAGTGCCGACCCCGCCTGGGTGCAACTCGCAATCGCGTGCCTCGCACCGAACCCCAACGACCGCCCGCGTTCGGCCGAGGAAGTCCTCTGCGCGACCGCATCCTTTCAATCGAACCGCACACCCATCGCACCGGAAACAACCCGCTTCGCACGCTTTCGCTCGTGGTTTCGCCGCAGGTGATCGGAAATCGGCCAGCGTTTCACTCACAAACATGCGATTGGCGAGCGGCATTGCGTAAGCATGCCGTGGTATCCGCACCTGGTTTACACGGCACACTTGCCTACTTCGCACGAAGCAGACCATATCGAGTTTTTTTCTCTCATCCTGTACAACTCATTCTTGTCTGCATCGCGTTTAGAGCGATAGGGAGCTGTCGGCGACTTGAATGGCGACGATCGCTGCGTGTGGTCAACCGCCAAGTAAACGCGTCACCGTTTCCCGAATCTGTGCCGCTTCCGCGTACTGATGTGTCTCGGCAGTCGCGAGCGCCCAGCGAAGATGCTCGCGGGCTTCTGGAATGTGTTTCTTGTAGCCCCTCGATAGCAATGCCACACCGAGGTTGAACCTGCTTATAATCAGCGATTGTATGTCGCCAATACGTTCGAGTGGTGGCAGTATTTCCCGATAGATGCGGACAACCTCATGGATCTCGCCGCGTTGCATGAGGATACTGGCAATTCTAACCATCGTCACTGCTTTTGCTCGTATATCTCCGAAGCGTTCGAAGACGGTGAGTTGTTCCTCGCGACGGATGCGTAACGCCTCGTCAGTCTGACCGCGTTTCTGAAAGATGTCGGCAATCTGCCCCATGGTTACTGCCTTGCCCCGCGCGTCGCCGAGACGTTCATAGATAGGCAGTTCGACTTCCAAATGGATGCGGAGTGCTTCGTCGATTTCGCCGCGTTGTTGGAGGATATTAGCGATGTTACCCATTGTCACCGCCTTCTCCCGTACGTCGCCGAGCCGTTCGTAAACGGGGAGTTCTTCTTCAATGTGGATGCGGAGCGCTTCGTCGGTCTGACCGCTTAGTTGGAGGATATGAGCGATTTTTCCCATCGTTACTGCTTTTTGATGCACATCGTCGCTGCGTTCAAAGACGGGGAGTTGTTCCTCGCGGCGTATGCGTAGGGCTTCATCGCGCTGACCAGTAAACTGGTACAACACCGCCAATTCGTCCCACCACACCATCACATGCTGGTGAAGTGCAGGCGGTGGATCGTTACCAACGCTTTCGATACGCGCTTTGAGTTCTGCAATTCGGGCCACCTTTTCATCGCGAGATAGCGAGATGGCATTCAGATACTTCTCGGTGTAAGTAACGTTTGGGCTCGCGCTCAGTATCGGCGATTCGGTTGCGAAATAGAACCGATGGCTGATGAAGCGCCAGTAGTCGCGGGCTTGTTGCGAGAGGGCGGTGGCGGCGTATTCGGGGAGCCAGAGTACGATGGGGCACGGGTAGCGGTTGGGCCATAAGTCGCGTGAGGCGTTCAGCGAACGCAGCGTGTGCGAGTCGGCTTCTTGCGATGCAATCGAGGCTTCGAGGCCGATCAGGAATAACGCTTTCGGGGGGCCGGTGTATCCTTCGATTGCGAAGCCAAAGACATCGACGGTACGCGCCGGAATGGTAACGACCGCGACGCCTGGGTGCGTCTCGCGAACTTTCTCGATAAGGCGGTCGCGTTCGACGGGCGAATTGCAAACGGCAATGCTCGACGAGAAAAGGCCCTCGCCGAAATCGAGCAACCGCCGGAGTGCCGCGAGTTCCGGTTCAACGGCAGGCGTATCAAGGTTTGGCTGCATCGGCTTTGACACCTGCGGGTGGTTCGAGCAGTTCGACGAACGGATTCAGGCCGTACCATTCTTCGTCGTTGACATATTGGAGGAGGGCGCGACTTTCGAGAAGATCGCGGAAAACGGGATCCTCGTCTTCGTCGGGAACGTACTTTCCATTCGTTCGGAATTCCTCGACCACTTTCCAGTGATCGCGTCGCAGTTGCCGACGAAACTCGCGCTTCCCCTCGACGCGGATGCGATGGAGCGAAGCGTCTTTGATCGGCAGTGTATCGGCGATCACGGCTTCCTTGACCAGTGACATCAATACCGATGGTTGGCCGCCACTGAGTTGGATCAGTTGGTGGCATGTTCCCACAGAATCGAAAACCTCGTTGAACATGATTTGCTCGGAATTGAGCCGGGCATCGATCATTTTCGCCATCGCAACAATGCCCGCATCGTACACCAGTCCATCCGGTGGCATCGTCTTCACTTTAATCATCGGCACGAGGGGTAACTGGCCGCCGTAAAGGTTTTTCAAAGTCTGGTGATGTTTCGAGTAGGCCAACGTCAGCGGCATCGAGTAAATAATGTGGCATTTGAAGCCGGTCATCTGCGGCGAACGATTGATGAACAGATGCTCGTCGGTCGTGTGGCGCGTGCCCTCCATCGGCCGAACAATCATCTTGTCGAGATCGTCGAAGAGTATCACCAAACCCGCATAGCCCATTTTGCCAAGTTGGAGTGTCGCATCGCCAATGAGATCGTTCGCTGCTCCGAGGAAACTGTCTGTAACCGGCTCCATTGCCTTACGCACTTGATCGCGCGTCGTTGGGCTGTTCTTGATAACGCCGCTGATCTTCGCAACGGATAGATTCAAGTCAAACTTTTCGAACTCAATTTGGCTACCGAGAAGCCCTTTAAGCGATTCGAGGCGAGACTGGAAGTATCCCGGCGTGAGAGTAATATTCGCTTTGAGTTTCAGTTGCACGGCCATCTGTCGGACGATGACGAAGAGAATTTCAGTGAAGTCGATGTCATTCCGGTCGATGTCTTCATCGCTGCTGCAATAGACAACGAAATACTTCGGATTACCCGTCTCTAACTCTTTTTGAAGTCTCATCAACTCGGTCGATTTTCCGCTGCCTTTGTGCCCCGCAAGAACTTGCGTCGTAACCTCATCGGCACAGATCGTCCCCGCGAGCCGATGGACCGTATTGTACGATCCTCTCAGATCGTCGAGCGGGACATACAGGTTCGTCTGCTCGGGCGTCAGCGGCTTTTCGCTGAAGGCTTTGAACACTTTGTTGGTCAGTTCGCTCATTGTCGTTCCCTTCACTGCGTGGACACCACGCAGGCATCGACGAGTTCCTGGGCGGTGCGGCACTCGCTGATGCGTTGCGGCGTGAGGTGCATTCCGTTCTTCGCTCCGTCGAGATAGACGAGGAAGTTCATTTGCGTCAGCGAATCCCACGCAGGGTAGTTCGCGAGTTCCTCGGGGCCGTGCAAAGACTGCGGCGACAGTTCCAACTCGGATTCGAGTTCGCGGAGCAATTCAGCGCGTGTCATGGGTGTTTACCTGTCGCCTAAGAACGCGCGCATGTCTTGTGCCATGCGTTCGGGGTGAGTGTACTGCGGGTAGTGGCCGCACGGCGAATATTCGATTCGCCGCACATCGGGCACGCCGGCCTCGACTTCGGCTTCGTACATTCGCGGCACGATCGTGTCGCGGTCGCCACCGATCATCAGCACGGGCGAACGCACCTGTTGTAATTGTGGACGTAAGTCGAGTGTATCGAGAATGAGCGCGCGGCGTGCGGCCGCGCGGATCGGAGTTAGCCCGCTGTTCACTAAAAGGAAGTCGAAAATCTCCTTCGGGGCCGTCACGAACGCAGGGGCTTCCAGTTTGCGCATCGCCGTCTCGCGCATCGGCAAATCGCCCATCAGCCACGGCCAGAATCGGCCCATCCGCGCCAATCCGCGTTCGATGCGGATGAGTGGCCGTCGCGCGAAACCGCCTTGCAATATCACGCGATTCAGCCGTTGTGGGTACGCGATTGCGGTGCCCAGTGCCACCGTTGAGCCGAACGACGAACCGAGTAAATCGACGCGCTCGATTTGCAAATGGTCGAGCAAAGCAATCAAGTCGTGTGCGTAATCTGCGTGCGAATACATGCCGAGGTTCGCGCCATCGGTGCGGCCATCGGCGAGCGAAATCGCGAGGCAGCGAAACTCGTCGCTAAGGCGTGCCATGAGCAGCGCAAACGAGCGAGGCCAATCGCACAAACCATGAACGAACACGAGCGTGCGCGGGCCGTGGCCCCAACTCACGTACGGCATCCGGTAGCGCCCCGTATCGAACGTGGCGGGCTTGGCTTCGGCATCGAAGCGGGCGGTGGCAGACTGCAATTCAGCGGTGGTTACGGTAAGCATATTGTCATTTTATCAAAGCCCGACACGAGCCGCGAGAGGTACACCGGATACGATGTCAGAGTAATATTTACGCCATTTTAAGGGAAACTACGACCATGACCGAACCTGTGAAGCCTGGGCGGTATCGTCACTTCAAGGGCGGCGAGTACGAAGTGATCGACATCGCCCGCCATTCGGAGACCGACGAAACGCTCGTCGTCTACCGTCCGCTGTACGAAGACAGCGGCCTGTGGGTTCGCCCGCTCAGCATGTTCGCCGAGCGGGTGACGCGCGGGGAACGGACGACATTGCGGTTCGAGTATCTCGGCCCCATGTCTTAACAGGAGAGCGTGAAATGGCGTTAGTGATTACCGAGCCATGCGTCGATTGCAAGTACACCGATTGCGTCGTCGTCTGCCCGTGCGAGTGCATCTATCAAGGCGAAAGTCAGTTGTACATTGCCCCCGACGACTGCATCGACTGCGAGGCGTGCATCCCCGAGTGCCCCGTCGAGGCGATTTTCTCCGAGGGCAACGTGCCTGCCAGGTGGACGAGTTACATCGACCTCAACCGAACGCGAACCCAGGAACTGATCGCACTCGGAAACGCCGGAATGAGCGAAAAGAGCAGCAAACCCGTTGGGCCACGCTGCAAGAGATGAGTTGCCGAATCGACGCAAGTGAAAATTCTTTGCTGAGCCTATTTGCCCTTCACGTATTTGTCGAACCAGGCGATTTGCTCGGCGAGCACGTGTTCGATGGTTTCTTTTGCGGCGTAGCCGTGAGCTTCATGCGGGAGCATGACGAGCCTTGCGGTTGCGCCGTTGCCGCGGAGTGCCTGGTAGAGGCGTTCACTTTGCACGGGGAAGGTGCCGGGGTTGTCGTCGACGATGCCGTGAACGAGCAAGATCGGCGCGTGAATTTTATGCACATTATGGAACGGCGACATCGTCGCGTACACCTCGGGTGCCTCCCAATACGTGCGGCGTTCGTTTTGGAAACCGAACGGCGTCAGCGTGCGGTTGTACGCACCGCTGCGTGCGATACCGGCGCGGAAGAGGTCGCTGTGCGCGAGCAAGTTCGCCGTCATGAACGCGCCGTAACTGTGCCCGCCGACGCCGATGCGGTTGCGATCCACCGGCCCCATTTCCACCGCTTTATCGATCGCCGCTTTCGCGCTGCCGATGAGTTGTTCGACGAATGTATCGTTCGCCTTGTCCGGCGCACCGACGATCGGCACGCTGACTTCGTCCATCACCACGTAGCCTTGCAGCAAGAAAAACAGGTGCGAGTAGCCGGTGATGTTCGTGAAGCGATCCGTGCTGCCGCTAATCTGCCCGGCAGTATCGGCGGTGTTGAACTCGCGAGGATACGCCCAGAACACCGTGGGCCGTTTCTCGCCCGCTTTGTAATCCGGCGGCAGATACAACGTGAACGAAACCGTCACGCCATCGGGCCGTTTCGTCGTCACCAGTTCTTTCTTAATTTGTCGTAAAATCGGCGCGGGATCGACGAACGTGGTAATCGCGGTTTCGGTCGTGCCGCTCTTATAAAAGTAATTTCCGGGGTCGCTCGGCGACTCGCGACGGATGAGTAACGTCGTCGCATCGTCCGATAGCGGCGTCGCCGATTCGTACACGCCTTCGGCACAGTGGAACAGGCGTTCGATCTTTTTCGTGTTGATATTCAAGCGATCCAGGAAAGGCCGGTCGCCCTTCGGCGTGGCACCGACACCCGAGAGGAACAGCGTATCGTCGGTCACCCACAACGCGGAGCGACCGTTCGCCATGCGCTTCGAAAGCAGCGTGCCGGGGTCGTTGTAGCGGTCCTGAATCGAGCGATCGAAGATCACGATCGGTGCGGCGTCCGGCTCCGAAAGTTTGCGCAACACGGTGCGGGTCCAACGGCGGTCGCGGTCGTAATCGCTGACGAGAACGCGGTCGCCATCGGGGAAGTGGTTCATGCCGCTGAGGCGATGCTCGACTTCGAATAATGGCTTCGCCGCTTCCGCAAACGGGGCCGCGTGGGCGAACGCCCGGTCGCGGTGCGGCACCTTCGTTTTCGGGTCGCCACCGTCGAGCGCTTCTACCCACATCAGCGTCGCGTCTTTCGTCGGCTGCCAACTCACATTCCGCGGCCCCGTCGGCACGCCTTCGATGGGGATTTTATCCTGCAACGGAAGCTCTGCCACAGTGCGAACGACCTTGCCTTTGCGGTTCCAAACTTCGACGGTTTTCGCGAACGTCGATGCCGGGTGCAAGTACGAATACGGCCGATGCAAACGGCTAATCAGCAGGAATTTTGCATCGGGTGAAGGCGACGCGGTGCCGAAAATCGCCGGTTCGCCGACGGCTTGCGCGATCGGTGGCACATCGAGCGACACGACCGCCAACTGCGACGTGGCGTAGTAATCGTAAAGCGCCTCGTCGTGCGCGTTTTGCAGCATGTCTTGGTACGTGCGAACGGGGGCCGCCTTTCCGCTCGATTCTTGCACCGTCGGGCCGCTGGGCGCGAGTGGCGTTTCCGGTGGCTTGCCGCGATCGCTCGGAACCAGCTCGCACAGAAGCGAATTCGAGTCCGGCATCCACGAGATCGGGTCGCCAAACGCCGCATTCAGCGCGACGAACGGGATGCGTTTCATCACCGCGTTGGCGGTACTGCCGACCCAGAGTTGCACCTCAGTATCGGTGGTCACGGTGGTGGCGAAACGGAAGCCGTTCGGCGACCATTGCGGCACGCCGACGATCCCCTTCGGCAGCGTGATCGGCCGTGGATGCCCACCTTCGACCGGCATCAGTGTCAGCCCGGTGACATGCGCGATGCGGGCGGGGCCGTTCGTGACGGGATTGATGCGGAACCCCGCCAGCCGCAGTTGCGGTTTCGCTAACTCCGCGATGCCCGGATAGCGCGCCGTCTGGATCAACATCAGCGTGTCCCGCGTCGGGTTCAGGCTGAGTGCGGGCGCGGGCGGCGCGTGCAAGACATCGAGAATCGCCTGCGGTGGCTTCTGGTACGTCGCCTGCCCCGCCGAATCCCCGGCGATCTCGGTAAGGGCAAACAACGCGAGCGTCATCGCGGTAGCTTGGCTACGCGTCATGTCATCGTCTCCGGTCATGGAATCATCCGTTTCCATCGTGTGCGAATGCTGTGTATGCTAGGCAAACCGGCCCAGAAACCCCACCTCGGAATCGGAAGGTTCGTACATGACGTTCCCACTCATGGCCGTTTTGAGTTTGTGGCTTCCCGCCGCCGCGCTCGATGTCAAGAAGCCGATCGCGAAATTCGCGATGAGCAAAGCGACGACGTACATCACCGAGCCGCTCAACAAAGAGGGATACCTCGATTACGAAACCGCATTGAACGAACGGCTCCGTGGCCAGACCACACCGGAGACGAACGCGATGGCATTACTCTGGCAAGCCATGGGGCCGAAGCCCGATGGCAAAGCGATGCCTGACGACTATTTCCGATTGCTCGGCACGAAACCGCCACCAACGGACGGCGAGTATTTCGTCGATTACGACACCTTCATCAAAAAGCAGAAAGGTACATACGATCCCGAGCAGATCGAGCAAGAAGAGTCCGCGCGATGTCGCCCGTGGATGACGGACGATTTTCCACGGATTGCAAAATGGCTCGAAGAGAACGAGAAACCACTGGAAATCGTTGTCCGTGCCAGTCGACGAGCCGATTCCTACAACCCGATCGTCGGTCGATCCATCAACGGCAAAACCGCCCCACTAATAGGAGCATTCCCGCAATACATGAGCAAAGTTCGCAGTATCTGTTTCGCACTTTGTACGCGCGCAATGTTGAAGACCGCCGAGAAGAAGTACGATGAAGCATGGTCCGATCTCATCGCGTCGCATCGGCTTTCCCGGCACATTTCAAGAGGCACTCTGATATCGGCGTTAATCGGTATCTCGATGGAAATACATACCGTGAATGCGGAAATTATCTTCTTCGTTTCGGTCGCGCACGATAGTCAAACAATTGAAAAGTACCGAAGTGAAATCGACAAACTGCCATCATTCCAAAGCATGGCTGATGGAATCGATCTCACCGAGCGATTTGTGGTTTTGGATGCAATTCAGTACCTCCGACGCCTCGCGCCGGAAATCAAAAATGCGGAGATTCGAGGGCAATTCGACGATGCTTACTGGAATGAAACACTACGAATAATAAATGGAGAGTACGATTTCGTGGTCAAAGCCATCCGAAACTCATCGCGCAAATCGCGGATAGCGGAATTCGAGAAAGGGAAAGCGGCGAATGGATCGTCGAAACGTTTGTCGAGCTCTTTCGATCTCGCCTTAGCATTTGAATCACCGGAAAACCTGGCATCAGTCGGCCCAAACAAAATTCGCGAGTTCTTCGGATATGTATTTGCCACATTTGAAAGACGACACGATGCATCGGATCGAATCGAGCAACATCGACGCAATCTTCAACTCGCAATTGCGCTCGCGTCCTACCGAGCGGACAACGGCAAATACCCAAAGACACTCGAGGAACTAGCACCGAAATATCTGGCCAAGATTCCGAACGATCTGTTCACCGAGAAAACACTGACATACCAACCGA
This sequence comes from Limnoglobus sp., assembly GCA_043727665.1. Classification (GTDB taxonomy): domain Bacteria; phylum Planctomycetota; class Planctomycetia; order Gemmatales; family Gemmataceae; genus Limnoglobus. The sequence goes on from JAYSYI010000049.1 coordinate 10,934, forward strand.
GCAAGAGTGGGTATCTCCTCTACAGTTTCGGACAAAATGAAATCGACGACAACGGAAAGACCTACGGCGACTTACCAATTGGCAGCGATGACATTCGCGTGCGTGTGCCGTTGCCGAAGCTGAAACGCAAGTAATGCTTATCCGCCTGCCAGCTTCGCTTTTGCGTCTTCCAGAATCGCTTTCGTGGCGGTCGCGCCGACGCGTGAGACGCCGACTTCGCGGACGGCCATCAGCGTGTCGTAGGTTCGTACGCCGCCAGCGGCTTTCACTTGCACCCACGCGGGGCTGTGTTGCCGCATCAGCTTCAAATCCGCGATCGTCGCGCCGCTCTCGGCGTAGCCCGTGGAGGTCTTCACCCAGTCCGCTCGCACGTCGCCGCAGATTTTGCACAGTGCAATTTTGTGCTCGTCTTGGATCAGCGCGTTCTCGAAGATCACCTTCACTTTCGCACCGCGGGCATGGGCGGCCGTCACCACGGCGGCGATGTCGTGCGCGACAAAATTCCACTCGCCAGAAAGCACTTTGCCGATGTTCGCGACCATGTCGAGTTCGGTTGCGCCGTCGTCCATCGCGCGTTCGGCTTCGTACACTTTCACTCCCGTGAGGTGGCCGCCGTGCGGGAAGCCGATCGTCGTGCTCGCGTGGACCGTCGAACCCGCAAGGAGCTTCGCTGCCAGTTTCACCGCATACGGCTTGATGCACACCGAACCGACGTTGAGTTCGCGGGCCAGTAGGCAACCCGCCTCCAAATCCGCATCGGTAAGTTGCGGTTGCAACAGCGAATGATCAAACATTTTGGCCAGTTCTGCGAGCGTCGGCATCGGTAAACCCTCGTGTGTGAATGGGGGTATTGTCCGACATTGCCAACCGACGAACAGGATCGACTTGCACGGAATCGGCAATTCGCATTACACTCGGTCGAATGGCCAAGGAGGGCGAACGTGTACTTTCATTCGCAGACGTTCCTGTACCTGTTTCTGGCGATAGTCTTAATCGGCTATCACACGCTGCAACATCTGTTGTGGGGTAACGCACGCACATTGCGAACGGCTGCACAGAATGCCTTTTTGTTCGTAGCGAGCATCTATTTCTACACGTGGGGCGAAGGGCGTTTCGTGCTGGTGTTGCTCGGTTCGCTAGTGGTAAACTACGCGTTCGCGAACGCGATTGCGCGCAATCAGGCGTCGGATCGCAGCGGCAAACGCTGGCTGATTGCGGCCATTGTCTTCGATCTCGGGTTGCTCGTTTACTTCAAATACATGGGGTTTCTGGCGGCGAATCTGTGGGTACCAATCGAGGAAATTCACCTGCCGATCGGCATCTCGTTCTTCACGTTCCAAGCGATCAGCTACGTGACCGACGTCTACCGACGCGAGGTACCCGCACAACGAAATTTCCTTCGCTTCGGGCTGTACGTATTCCTGTTTCCGCACCTCATCGCCGGGCCGATCGTCCGGTACAAAGACATCGCCAGCCAACTGTCCGTACGCTGTGTGACACTAGACTCTTACGCGGAAGGCGTTCGCCGCCTAATCTTGGGGCTAGCAAAGAAAGTGCTAATCGCGGACACGCTTGCCGTGGTCGCGGATCACCTGTTTCGCCTGCCCGCATCGGACCTCACCGCGTCGGCGGCATGGCTCGGTATGGCGTGCTACGCACTTCAGATTTACTTCGATTTCTCCGGATACTCGGACATGGCCATCGGCCTCGGGAAGATGATCGGCTTCGACTTCCTCGAAAATTTCAACTACCCTTACTCGGCCTCAAGCGTCACGGAGTTCTGGCGGCGATGGCATATTTCACTATCGAGTTGGTTCCGCGACTATGTCTACGTCCCGCTCGGCGGCAACCGCGGTGGAAAGACCTACCGCAACTTGCTCATCGTTTTCGTACTGTGCGGCATTTGGCATGGCGCAAACTGGACGTTCCTCATCTGGGGTGTGCTACACGGTGTGCTACTCGTTATCGAACGTCTCGGTCTCAGCGCATTATTATTGAAACTCCACCGACCACTTCGGCATGTCTACACACTCGTCGTCGTCACCATCGGCTGGACGTTTTTCCGTGCGCAAACCCCATCGCAGGCGGTTGCCATAATCGGCGCAATGTTTGGCTTCGCAGACGGCACGTATACCGCAGCGGACCTTGTCAAAAATTCTACCCTCGTCGCGCTCGTTGTCGGTGCGATTGCGGCATTACCGGTGCATCGGCTGGCATCGCGCTGGCAAAATTGCAGTTGGGCCATTGAAGCCGTGGGGCACATCGTGAAACTTGCCGCACTCGCGGGAATCATGCTCGTGGTAGCGGCGTGGCTTGCGGGGAATACCTATTCCGCATTCATTTACTTTCGGTTTTGAAGCATGAAACGCACGGCGAATCTCGCGACGATACTGCTGTTCGTGGGGGCGCTCCTCACGCAAGCGTACGGTTTTCTGTTCCGCGAAGCCGAGTGGCCCGCGACCGAGAAGCGACCGCAGAACGCACCGCCGCCGCTGATACTCAAACGCTGGGCGTTCCAGGTGTTCCCGTTCATGTTCGATGCGTATTTCAACGACCGCGTCGGCTACCGCACCGAACTCCTCGACATCAAGCGCGATATCACCTACGGCATCTTTGGCGAATCGACTTCGAACATCGTTTGGGTCGGCAAAGACGGCTGGCTATTCATCGATAATGTGGGACAGACAGCACACTCGCAAACCTCGGAAGGCGTGCTCGAACCGAACGTCGAAGCGTGGGCAAGCGTTCTCGAAACACGTCGCGATTGGCTCGCGAAACGCGGCATCGTTTACATCGTTTACATCGCGCGCGAGAAGTCGTTCATCTATCCCGAGTACTTACCTGATTCGCTACAGAGACACCCGACGGCCGACCTCGTTCCGGGATTACTTACGCGCTTGAAGCAAGCAAACGTACGCGCCGTCGACCCGTATATACAGCTAATCGCGGCGAAGCCGACGGCAAGACACCCACTGTATCTGGTGAACGATTCGCACTGGAGTGGCACCGGGATGTCTGTCGGGTATCGGCCACTCGCGGATGAACTGGAACGCGCCGTGCCGGGCTATCGTGCGAAGCCCGAGACGGCATTCAATTTGTTGCCTTACGAACGAATAGAAGCGGATTTAACAACGGCGCTCGGGCTGAAACCGGGAGACAAGACAGAGTTTACCGTCCATTGTGGCGAGCCGAATAATCCATCGATGGAAGTACCGGATGATGATGTCGCCGCACTGTTGTTATCGGGTGGAAAACCGCTTTCGCACTTACCATCGCGACGAACCGTGTGCGCGACCGCAAAACCGCGTGGCGTGATGCTCCACGATTCGTTCGGTGCGGATTTCCGTCGTATGTTTGCGTCCGATTTTCAGCGACTTACCGCTGCCGGAACATACGGTTTTCCCACGGCACTCTTCGAAGCAGAGAAGCCAGACGTCGTGATTCAACTATTCGTCGATCGCGTACTTCGTTTCGTCCCCGCAACCAATCCACCCGAGTTGCTGAAATAGTTAAATTCGCACGATTTCCAGCGGTGGCAACGCTGTCAGTGTGGTGTCAGCGATAAATAAACTCCCCGCGTTCGGCGATGTTTTCCGCATCTCTGCAGCCATTCCCTCGGTGCAGGTTGTTAGCACGAGTTTGATCTTCCCTTTCACGCGGACGAGTAGCGGACACGTGACGCGGGGGGATCCGGGCGTCGTCCATTCTTCGATCGCTATTCCCGTGTCGAGTTGGTAGCGAATCGCTTTGCCTGCTCCTCCGCGATGCGGATTGTAGAACGCGACTATGGCAGTGCCATCGCCGCAATCGCACATACCATCGGGGAATGCGTCTTCGTGTTGCATGTCGATCGCGGTGTTATCAAACACGAGTGTGCGAGCTTGCAAATCGAAGCGATATTTTGCGATGGTTTTCGTCGGCGTATCGATGTCGAATAGCGTCGCGCCACCGTCGGCGAACAGCTTCCCGTTCGAACACGTTTGGCCGTCTGCCAAAATTGACAGTCGATTGTCAGCGAACGTAAACAGGTACAGGTGTGCAATTTTATCTTGAAAACGCACATCTTTTGTCCCGAAGATGATTGCTTTGCCACCGGGGACGATCTCGCCATCATTAATGATCGTACGCGGATTCGCATCGATTAACTTGGCGAACGGCGTCCAATTTCCGGTCTTGATGTTCAGCGTACCGATCGCCTTTTCCATGCCGAGTAGCACAGTGTCTGGTACATCGGTTGGGAACACGAATCCCACACGTGCGGGCAACGCGTAACGTCGGCGTTCGCCGCCTTCCCAATACGCAACGTGCAGCGTCCCTCGTAGCGCATCGGCTGCCGTTTGAATGTTGACCCACACCAGCGCCTCGCGGCCACCGAGGACGAACGAACGTGGCCCTTCCGGCAAAAACGAATCGGCTTCGTTTTCCGGTGCAATCAGCACGCGGGCTTCCGAACTCGGCAACGGACTCATAGTTAACCCTCTCTACAATGTTAATTCGCAATGTATTCTAAAGGTTTGGCTACGAATACTATCGACGGAAAGAGAATGACCATGCTCGCCGGGAAATCTGCACTCGTTACGGGTAGTAGCCAAGGCATTGGCCTCGCGGTCGGCCAGGCTTTTGCCCGGAACGGCGCTAGGGTGGTATTCACGTCGGAATGGCCCGTTCCACTTTTTCCCGATCCACTGCCACCTGGCTGTCACTACATCTGTGCGGACCTCACCAAAGACGGTGACGCGACGCGTCTGGTCGCCGAAGCGTGCGAGGCTTTGGGCACGATTGATGTGCTCGTCAACAACGTCGGCACCTATCGTGAACCGGCATTCCTGGACATCACCCGCGACCACTTCGACTTCCTCTTTCGGCTAAATGTTTGGTCGGCGATTGCCGTTACGCAAGAGGTGGTGAAGCGGGCCGTGGTGGCGAAACGCGGCGGTCGGATCCTGTTCACGACATCCTTGAACGGCACGCGATCCGAGCCGTTGCACACACTGTACGACGCGAGTAAAGGCGCGATCAACGCTCTCACGCGGCAACTCGCAATCGAGCTTGCCCCAATGGGTTTTACGACGGCCGCGATCGCGCCGGGGTTGGTCGAAACGCCACTGACGGACTTCGGTTTGAAGTCCGACCCCGTAGCACGGCAAGCGATACTCGACCAGATTCCGATTCGCAAAATCGCAACGGTTGAAGACCTTGCGGGTTGGTTTGTTTTCCTTGCATCGGACGCCGCATCGTATGCCACGGGAATGATCGTCAACGTCGATGGTGGCCTCGATGCGCAACAGATGCCAAACCGCCCCGTAACGGCCGCCGAGCGACACAATTAGCGCGGCGGAGGCGGCTGTTCGCGTGGCCCGCGTGGCCCGCGATCGTCGAACGGCGGCGGTGGCATCCGCTTCTCCTCCGCTTCCGCAAGCCTGCGGTACCTATCCGCATCCTCGTAACGCCCTTCGTTAAAAGACGCGAATGATAAGCGTATATACAGCAGTTTGAAGTGCATCGCAAAACGGTTGATGGCGATCGCCGTTTGCGGGCGAAGTTCCTCCGCGTAATCGTACGCGATATGTAAACGTCGCACGCGATCCGCATATGCGGGGTCGGACTGCGCAGGTAAAGGTGCCCACGATGCACTGGCGATGTACTCTCGCAGAAGTTCGGGCGCGTGCGGATTTTGCACTAACAATCCATCGACGATCGCCGTGGACCGCCGGTACGCTTCTGCCGATTTTCCCTGGTTCAGCAGTTGCAAATTCATTTCGCCGACGCGACGGTACGCCGCTGCCGCATCGAGTTGCATTTTCGGGTTCGTCGAGTTTTGTTCGGCGAACTTCTCGTAAAATTCGAGCACGACTTCGAGCAATGCCGAGCGATTCCCCGCTTCTCGTGCCAGAATCTCTTTCGGAATTTGGCCGCGTTTCGGAGGGCCACGATCATCCGACCCGCGTCCTTCGGGTGGCCCCTTGCCGTCGGGTCCGCGTCCGTCGGGTGGGCCGCCGGGTCGCTGGAATGGCGGTTCGATATTGCCGATTGTGTCAAACAGCTTTTCGAGTGTCGCTAACGACAGATCGAGACTCGCCGAAAGTTTCGTATTTGTGTCTTCCGCATCTTTGAGAAGCCGCGATGTACGAGCGTTACTAATCCAGCCGAACGCTGCCGAAAAAACCAACGCCGACAGGGTAACGAACGACAGCGCCGCAATCACTGGGTTGCGCCGACAGCTACGGTACAAGCGATCCGACACCGAACTGCGCCGCGCGCGGATCGGCAAATCGTGTACGAACGCAGTCAGGTCTTCGGCCAATTCACCCGCCGTCTGGTAGCGTTGGTTCGGTTCGCGCGCGATCGCTTTTAAGACTATCGTCTCCAAATCTTTCGGTATTTTCGGTGCAATGGATCGCGGCGTAGCTGGGTCGCTTTCGGTGATCGCGCGAATCAGCGCTGCCGGTGTCGATTCGTTGTACGGCAATTCGCCCGTTACCAATTCATAAAGCGTCATGCCCAAACCGTAGACATCGGTGCGGCGGTCGGCGTGGCCGTTCAGGCTTTCGGGGGCCATGTATTGCACGGTGCCGAGCAAATCGCCGGTGGCAGTCATCGTTTCGCGATCAATCAATTTCGCAAGACCGAAATCGGCCACCCAGACGTTCCCACGCGGATCGAGCAAAAGGTTGCCGGGCTTGACGTCGCGGTGCAAAATGCCTTGTTCGTTAGCATATTCGATAGCGTTCGCGGCATCGGCGATCAGCCGCGCGATCGTCCGCCACTGCCCTTTTTGCAAAACGGGAGAATTGCCGTCTACCTGTAACTCTTGGGGTGTCTGCCAGCTGTGTAGCACGTCGTTTAGTCCACACCCGCTGATGTATTGCATGACGAAGTACGGCGTGTCGTTCGCTTCGCCGACGCCGAATACGGGAACGATGTTCGTGTGGTGCAAACGCGCCGCAGCGTGGGCTTCGCGGAGGAACCGTTCGCGCTTTCCCGTATCGTGCCGGGCTGCGGGCGGCAGCACTTTTAATGCGACACGGCGACCGAGCGATTGTTGCACGGCTTCATAAACGATGCCCATACCGCCGCGACCGAGTTCGCGCAAAATGGAAAAATCTCCCAGCTGTGTCGGCGGGGGTTCGAGAGGGATATCGTGCCCCGCATGGGCATCGAACGAATGCCGATACCGCTTTAGCATTTCCATCTGCGCGACGGCCGGCAACAGTTCGCGCAGATCGTCCGCAAGCTTTGGGTGTCGCGTGGTATACTCGGTAATCGATGGCGTTTCCCCACGACGGTAACGGTCCGCAAATTCCTCGGCCAGCAGGTCGAGCGGGTCGCGATCGCGGTCGACAACGGCGAGCGTACTTGCGTTCATTCCGATTGACTTTCTAGGCTTTCGAGTAGCTGCTTGAGGCGCGCCAACGCACGTACGTACCGCTTGCTTGCGGCCGCCGGGAGGATGTTGAGTATCGTGGCCGTCTCGCTGTTCGAGAGTTCTTCGAAGTGCCTCAGCGCCAGGATTTCGCGGTCGATTGGATCGAGATCTTCGAGCGCCGCTTCGAGTTTCGCGGCCTGTTCGTGGCGTTGCGCGACGCCGCTTGGCGAACTGAATCGCCCGACGAGCCAATCGGCCATACACGCGGAAGTCGCGCCGCCAGGGACCGGGCGAGCGAGCGGGATTTCCTGGCGGGCGTCGCGCTTTTTCGCAGCTAAATGTTCGCGATGCACATCCGCCAGACGCTGCGCCACGACCAGCCGTAGCCAGCCGAAAAAGGACTGATCGACCTTCTCGAAGAAGTGCGGAAAGCGTTTCAGGGCGTCGATGTACGCTTCTTGCAAAACGTCCGATGGGGCGACGCGGCCATTCAATCGCCGGTCGAGGCGGAGCTGGACCATTCGCCGCAATTTCGCACGATAATGATCGAAAAGCGGCGCGAGTGCCGCTTCATCGCCCGCTTGCAATTTCGACAGCAAATCCGCCTCGGTCATATTTCACCCTGTAAGCATTAAACCCGATTCGCGAGAGAATGGCGACAACGGTTTCCGAAGATGTCTTCCCGCGATACTGTACGTAAGTTTATCTGTTTTCTGAAACCGCTGCGATGCCCAAACGGCGGGATTCGGTGGGTTGAGTGGCTTTGTACCGCCTACAGGCGACCGAGGCGCAGAAAACGGAACTGGTCAAGATTCAAAAAGAGACTGACGCCCAGTTCGAAGCGTTGCTGACCGACGTTCGAAAGAATCCGTATGTTGTAAAAAATTTGACTTAATGAACGGAATGGCCGTTGTAATCGTTCGTACAACCTGATGAAATCGAGTAATCGGCTGCTCATTTCTATTTCTGAGACACGATTATGCTCTCTCCGCGTCGTCAGCCTGTTGCAAAGTTTCGCGTCGAACAACTCGAAGACCGCATTACGCCATCGTGGGGCGGCATTCCGCCGAGTGCGATTTCGATTCCTGCGTCGAGATTGCTCACGCTGAACAGCCTGGGCAACGCCAACACGACGGCGGAGGCGATTACGAACAACGAAGTCGACTGGTTTCGCTTCACCGTGGCCGGCGCGACGACGATTGCCACCACGACGCCGAATAGCAACCTCGATACCGTCATCGGCTTGTACAACAGCAACGGCCAACGGATCGCATACAACGACGACACGTCCACCACGAACACCGATAGCCGTTTGAGTGCCAATCTCCCGAGCGGCACATACTACATCGGCGTCACAAATTACGATAACTCCACGAGCGGCGCTTACACGCTCTTTATCGCAGGCCCCTCCACCAGTCCCCCACCCGTTCCGCCCACGAGCAGCGGATTCAGCATTCAAGTCCGAGTGAGTGGGCTGACACCCGGACAGCAAAATGCCTTCCAGCAAGCCGCGAATCGTTGGGCGCAAGTCATCATCGGCGATCTGCCGAACGCGACATACAACGGGGTGGCGGTCGACGATTTGCTCATTGACGCCTCTGCCGTTGCGATCGATGGGCCTGGCGGTGTTCTCGGCCAAGCGGGGCCAGATCGTTTCCGTACGGGGTCGCAGCTTCCTTATCATGGGTCGATGGAGTTCGACACCGCCGACCTCGCCGCGCTCGAAGCCAACGGCCAACTGACGGCAGTCGTATTGCATGAAATGGGGCACATTCTGGGCATCGGCACGATCTGGGACAATCTGGGATTGCTCAGTGGGGCGGGCACATCGAATCCCCGGTTCGTTGGCGCGCAAGCGACTACACAATACAACGCGATTTTCGGGCGAAACGAGAACGGCGTGCCTGTCGAAAATAGCGGCGGTTCCGGCACCGCCGACAGCCACTGGCGCGAAAACATTCTCGGCAACGAAGTGATGACGGGCTATGTCAATTCGGGAGCGAACCCGCTCAGCCGCATCACCGTCGGATCGCTCGCCGATCTTGGTTATCAAGTGAATTTGAGCGCGGCCGACAACTACGCCCCACCCGGTGCCTCGCTCGTGGCGGGCGGCGGAGCTAGCGGCAATGGACGCACTTCGTTGCGAAGCGATGTGCCGATTATTTCGCTGCCGTTCGCATTCGATGCGGAATTCGCCAATCGCAACGTACTCCCCGGCCTGACGAATGCCACGCCCCCACGACATCTTGCCGCCGAGACGAATGTGTTCGAATCGCTCGACCACCTCACCCGCGGTATCCACGTCGATGCACCGACAACGGCACCCGCAATGCAAACGAACGTCCCCGTTGATATGCTCATTTACTTGGAAGATTAGATCTTGCCTTCGACGCCTTGCTGGTGGAAGAAGTGTTCGACTTTATCCTGGTTTTCGAGCAGCCAATCGATGCTCGGTTCGTGCCGCATGGCTTTGCGGATCACTTTCGCGGTCGCTTCGCGATGGACCGCGAACAGCGCCGCATGATCGACTTCGCCTACTGGCACATCGAGAATCGACGGGTCGAGCCACACCGAATAGATGATGCCGAGGTCGTTCGCCTTTTCCTTGGGAATATCGCCCGCACGCACCGCATCGAGCACGCCATTTGCAATTGCGGCTTGCACGGTGCCCATCAAAATGTTCGTGTAGCGGGCATCCTTGACGGTCACTTTGCTCACCATCAGCGTGGCCGGGCGGACTTGGACATCGCTATTGAGGATCGCGAATACCTTCGTGTGCCCCTTTACCTGATCGCCGAGTAGCGTGGCGAAGGCGTGGCCAACGGGCCCATCCAGCTCGCCGATGACCACCTCCGGCTCCGCACACAAGTAGTCGAGCGCCCCCTCCACGAGTGCCTCGCCCGTCCGCATCACAATTCGCTCGACCATTTCTCATCCCTCAATTGCACTCGAATTTCGTTCCCGTCATTATGCAAATTTCGACTGTTTCGCGCTTTCATAATCAACGTAAGTCACAATTGCGGAAGTTCAAAAACGGTTTTTTCGTGTTTTTGGGATCTCAAAATGAACCTGCCGGCCAAGAAGGTTAGCAAAAGCATCGCAACGCAAGCGATTTGCAGACAACGCATTCTGGCTTACCCCGTCCCATGGTATCACCATGGGCTAGGTGAGCGATCCTTTCAGGACCGAAGAACATGGCGATTCTCACGTAGTCGAAGTCGTGAGACTTCGAGGCGCAGGAAGTCACCGCGTCAGAATTCTCACGACTACCGCTACGAATACAAGTAAAACACACGTGAGGAAATCGTTCACGGCGTTGCCCTTGTGGGTGCCTGGGATAAATCTTCCAGATTTTGGCATATGAACCGGCACCCACGAGGGGTGCCCCTACATGAGAATTGCGCAACTTCAAAACGTGCAAGCGAGAGAAACGATTGTGAATCGTGGTGCCGTTACGGAACGTGAAACTCTCGCACCTTCTGACTCGGAAACGTCACAAATAAGGAATCGGTATGAAATGGATCTTTGTTTCTTGTCTCGCTTTCGCTGCCACGTCTGCGTTTGCCGACGATCCGATCTTTGAGCCGGGTGCGAAGCTGCGCGTCGAATCGGCCTCCGGTGCGGGTGGCGAAGGCCCTGCGTGGGATCCCGAACTCGGCTTGTTTTCCAGCGGAAATGGCCACATCAATCGGCTGAGCCGCGATGGTAAGCGTACGATTTTCCGCAAAGATGCGGGCACGAACGGCTTGCTGTTCGACCGCGATGGCACACTGCTCGCCTGCGAACCGGTGCTTCGACAAATCACGCGCACTTCGCGCGATAGCAAAGTGACAGTATTGACCGATTCCTTCAACAACAAAAAGTATAATCAGCCGAACGATCTCACACTCGATTCGCAAAACCGCATCTACTTTTCCGACCCGCGATATGGCCCGCGCGACGACATGCAACAGCGCAACGACAAAAACGAGACGTACGAAGGCGTCTACCGCGTCGATCCCAATGGCACCGTCGCCCGTGTAATCGGCCGCGAAGTCGAACGCGCCAACGGTGTGCTGGTGTCGGCGGATGACAAATATCTGTACGTTGCGGACAATAACAATGACCTCGGCGGCGCGCGGAAACTCTGGCGATTCGACTTGAAACGCGATGGGAACGTCGATCTCAAAAGCCAGAAACTCATGTACGATTGGGGCAAAGGGCGTGGCCCGGATGGCTTGAAACAAGACGCGAAAGGACGCCTCTACGTGGCGGGCGGCCTCAACAAACCGAACCCGCCGGCCGAACCGGCCATCGATCTCAAAGGCGGCATCTATGTGCTGAGTACAGAGGGCAAATTGCTCGATTTCCTGCCCGTACCGACCGACGAAGTCACAAATTGCGCCTTCGGTG
>JAYSYI010000050.1:0-2440 GCA_043727665.1 Limnoglobus sp.
ACCCCAACCGGAACGCCCACGCTGACGAACCGTCTAATCTCGTCACGAACGCCAATCCGGGACGTTGTGACACGATAAAAATCGGCAGCGGCTTGCCGAAAAGGACCACCGAGAAGTGGCTCCGGCGTGAATCATCGCCGTCGAAATCGGACGTAAGTCGTTGGTCGGTTAGGTTGGTTCCGAAATTCGGGCAAGAGTCCAGGGATGGGTGGGTGGGTAGAGCGTGGAGTCATTCACTGGCTACTTAAAACCAATGTGATTTGAACTGTATGAAGGTATCTTCCCTGACGACGAACCTCTTCCCGAGTCAGTCCCAGAGCCAATCGCAATCGTCGGGTCGCGTCGTAGCCGATGCGACATCGGCCTTATTGTCGTATGTGCCGTCGCCCGGCGCGATCGATGAAGCCGTCGATGCGTACGGTAAAATTCGACCGCACTGGTCAGCGTACTTCCGTGCCACCGAAGAACTCGGTTCTGAAGATCTCACACGCCGCTGGCGCGACGCGCAGCATCTCATTCGCGAAAATGGCGTCACGTACAACGTCTACGGCGATCCGCACGGCATGACGCGCCCGTGGCAACTCGACCCGATTCCACTGCTGATTTCGCAGCACGAATCGACACTCCTCGAAGTCGGTTTGGTTCAGCGTGCGAAGCTCCTCGAGACGATTTGCGCCGATCTCTACGGCGAACAAAAGCTGATTCACTCGGCTCTGATTCCTCCCGAACTGCTGTTCGCGAACCCCGGATTTTTGCGGCCGTGCCAAGGCGTGCCGCTGCCGGCGAATCGCCACTTGCACCTGTATGCGGCGAACCTCGGCCGCGATGGCGATGGGAACTTCCGCGTGCTCAGCGACCGCACGCAAGCCCCATCCGGCGCGGGTTACACGCTCGAAAATCGCATCGTACTCTCGCGTGCGTTACCTGAAGCATTCCGCGATTGTCGCGTGCAACGCCTCGCCACATTCTTCCGTTCGTTACGCGAAACGCTGAACTCGATCGCGCCGCGAAACAAGGACAACCCGCGCACGGTTCTGCTCACGCCAGGGCCGTACAACGAGACGTACTTTGAACATGCGTACCTCGCGCGCTACCTCGGCTACACGCTCGTCGAAGGCGGCGATCTGACGGTGCGTGATAACCGCGTGTTCCTGAAAGTGCTCGGTGGACTGCAACCGGTCGATGTCATTTTCCGCCGCCTCGACGATGACTTCTGCGACCCGCTCGAACTGCGTCCGGATTCGTTCCTCGGCGTCCCCGGCCTCGTGCAAGCCGTGCGTGCGGGTACCGTTGCAGTCGCGAATGCGTTAGGCACCGGCGTGTTGGAAACGCCTGCGTTGTTAGCGTTTTTGCCGCGATTGTGCCTCGAACTGTTGGGCGAAGAGCTACGCATTCCTTCGGTGACGACGTGGTGGTGCGGCGAGCCGAGTTCGCTGAGCCACGTGCTCGCAAACCTGGAAACGATGGCGATCAAACCGGCATTCCCCACCGCACGGATGGACCCGATCTTCTGCGAAGATCTCGCCATCGAAGATCGTGCGAAGTTGATCGCACGCATCCGAGCGAAACCCCGCGACTACGTAGGCCTCGAGCGTGTGAACTTATCCACCACGCCGGTACTCGTCGGCGAAAATCTCGTCCCGCGGAAGATGGTGATGCGTGCTTATCTGGCCGCCGATGGCGATACCTTCACCGTCATGCCCGGCGGTTTGACGCGTGTGAGTTCGAGTGCGGACACGCCGATCGTTTCGATGCAGCGCGGCGGTGGCAGCAAAGACACGTGGATCCTTTCAAGCGGCCCCGTAAGCAGTTTCAGCATGTTGCCGCAAGGCGCGATGCCGATCGAACTGACCCGCGCCGGCGGCGATCTGCCGAGCCGTGTGGCCGACAATCTCTTCTGGCTCGGGCGCTACGCGGAACGTGCCGAGGGAACGACGCGGTTACTGCGCGCCGTCGTCGCACGGCTTGCGGACAAGTCCGGATTGGCCGATGTGCCTGAACTCCCGGCCTTGCTTCGGGCACTAACATTTCAGACCGACACGCTCCCCGGCTTCATCGGCGAAGGGGCCGCCGTCCGCCTGACCGACCCCGATCCCGAGGTGCTTTCGCTGGTGTTCGACCACACGAAAGCGGGCAGTCTCGCCAGTGTGCTCGAAGCATTCCTGCGCGTGGCCGGGATGGTACGCGACCGCATTTCGGTGGATATGTGGCGGATCGTCAACGGCCTGAACGAATATACGCGGCGACCCGAAACCGAAGAACTCACACTTGGCGAAGTGCTCGAATTATTGAACCGCTCGGTCATCACACTTGCCGCATTTAGCGGTTTGGTCGTCGAAAGCATGACGCGCGGCGAAGGGTGGCGGTTCCTGAATATCGGGCGAAAACTCGAACGCGCCGTCAACATGGTGAGCTTGTTACGCGGCACGCTGTTAGTTGC
>JAYSYI010000051.1:0-7535 GCA_043727665.1 Limnoglobus sp.
AGTAGCCGATTCTTTGTTCCTTCGCACGCTTCATGTGCCGGAGCGTATCGCAGTCGTAAACGAGTGCGGCGAACTGCTCAGGTGCAAACGATTTCGCCCACGCGGGATTCGTGTATGTCTTGAAGGCGGCCACGCGATCCTTGGTGTTTCCGGAATCTTCACTTTCAAATACCACCACCACATCCATGATACGCTTACGATCCTTTAACAAATACTCTTGCGCACACGGCACGCCCGGATTGCCGACCAGGCGAGGCCGTCCGGGTGCGTCGTCGGTTTCTTTCCACTTGGTGATGGCCATCACGTATTCGCGAATCTCGGCATAATATGGCACATCCTTCGCCTGCGACGATTGCTCATCGACGAAGAAGCCGCCGAGTTCGGGGTAGTGTTTCCAGTAGTTCGCGATGTTCTGCTTCACGGTCGCGATCGGCACTTTGCCGTACTTTGAAGAAACATACGCAAGCAGGTGCATCTTCTTCGCGGCCGCACCTTCGCGGATTTTGCGATACTCTTCGTTCGCCGTGTCGCCGGGAATGCCGGAGTCCAAGTTAAAGATCGGCACGATCTCGATGCCCTTCGCCGGGTCGTGTGCGGCGAACAGCTTGTCCCATTGCTTGAGTCCCTCACCCGCCGGATAGAAGTAAGCCGGTACCAGCAACCGCAACCGATACGGCGTGTCCGTCTGCCCAAACGCACCGCCAACCAGTACGAAGAACGCAATCGCGGCGATAGCCATTCGCATCGGGGAAGTCTCCGGTATCAGTTCGCCACATTCGCATCGATCTGGAAGATCATCTGCCATAGGCGATCCGATTCGCCCCGCTCGATAACCTGGATCGGTGTCTGCCCCTCGAACGCCGGGTTCGGCGATCGCATCCAATCTCCGAGTTCGTCGGGCGAGAGCAATTCGCCGAGCGCGATCCGTAGCCGTGTCGTTTCCGTGAGTTTCTGTCGTGCGGAATCGCTCAACGGCTTCCCACTTTCCCAGCCCGCAATCGAACGCAAGGAGTAACCCGTCACACGAGCCAACTCGGCTTGCGAAATGCCAAACTCCGTACGGAGAGTGGCAACCTGGATTTTCAGCCCCTTCGGCAACGCAAATGTCTCATGAAGATACTTTCCCAAACCCGAAATCGGTTTGGCACCCTTCGGCTTCACCGCAATCTTCCCTTTGGAGACGGCAGGCTTCGAGTGGACCGGTTTAACAATCGTGGCCATCGGCATCTCCCACCCGATCAGGATCAAACGCGAAACGTCACATGCAAATTTGCGTGCAGTGTTAGCGAATTCTATCCCGACTTCCCGAGCTTGTCCAGTTCCGCCGCATTCAAGACTTTAATACTGCATTTTTTCGTCAGTCGATCGGGATAGACCAAGAGATTGACGCCGTTGGGATCTGGCTTTGAAGGAACGAGCAATCCTTGGAAACCCGCATGAAATGCAGCTTGACTCATCGCTTGAGATGCGGACATTTCCCCACGCAACATCAATGCACGCCAGTCTTCCCCAAGTAGGCTCGACGGTGATTCCGGCAACAGATCCATCAAGGCATCGTCGGTGAGATCGAGTACGTATTTCAGCTTCACGGCCACTGCGACAATGACTTTTGGCATCCCATTCCGAAGCGGCAGTTTGTGATAACGGCAATTCTCGTTCGCTTCTCGGACGGCTGTTTCTGGCCCATCGCTTAAATACACGATTCGCATTCCGCCTAAACTGTTCCAGCGGCCACTCGCATGTAGTCCGCCCTTCCCGGATATGATTTCCTTCGCCGTGGTGTGACGCGGACCAGCCGCGCGATAGTATTCGCCGAGTATCGGTTTCGCCACGGTAGCGTATTTCGCGAACCATGCTACGAATTCAGTCTGTCGAGGATGTTCACGCAGATTCACTTCGCTACTTCTTCTCGTCGGTGACGATCCAGTCTTTGAGCTTGTGGAAGAAGCTCTTTTTCGGTGGGGGGCCGACTTCTTTGCGTTCGATTTCGGCGAGTGCGCGGAACAGCGTTTCTTGCTCGGGCGAGATCACTTGCGGGGTGTCGATGATGACTTGTATGAGCAAGTCGCCGCGTTTGTTCGCGTTGCGGCGGGTCGGCATCCCATGCCCGGTGACGCGCAGGATTTCATGCGTTTGGACGCCGCGTGCGAGGTCGTAGCGTACCTTGTCGCCGGTTAGCGTGGTGATCTCGATCGGTCCGCCGAGTGCGGCTTGGCTGAACGTGATCGGCCATTGGCAGACGAGGTTCTGCCCGTCGCGCTGGAAGAAGCGATGATCCTTGACGCGAATCACGAATTCGAGGTCGCCGCGTTTGGCACCGGGGTCGCCCGCGTCGCCTTGCCCGCTGTACTTGATGCGGTCGCCCGAATCGACGCCCGGCGGAATCTCGACATCAATCGATTTCCGCACCGTGCTCCGGCCCGCGCCGCGACAGGTTCCGCACGGGTCGGGGTTAATCATGCCGCGCCCGCTACAGGTGCTGCACGGCGTTTGCACTTGGAAAATCCCTTGCCGCTGAATCACGACGCCCTGGCCCCCGCAACGGCGACACGGATTCGGCTTCGTACCCGGCTTCGCACCGGTGCCCGTACAGACTTCGCACGGATCTTCGCGTTGCAGGGTGATCGAGCGCTTGATGCCGGTGATCGCCTCGCGCAAATCGATGTCGAGGACCGCCTGAATGTCGCGGCCCGCTTGCGGCCCACCGGCCGAGCGTCGCCCGCCCCCACCGCCACCGCCGAAGAAATTGCCGAGGATGTCGCCGAAGAGATCCGACAAATCGACCGTACCCCCGCTGAAACCGCCCCCGCTGCCGTTGAGGCCCGCATGGCCGAAACGGTCGTACGTCGCGCGCTTCTCCGCATCACTGAGAACTTCAAACGCCTCCGAGGCTTCCTTGAATTTCTCGGCGGCTTCGGGGTCGCCGTGGTTGCGGTCGGGGTGAAACTGCATCGCCAGCTTGCGGAACGACTTCTTGATGTCGTCGCCGCCCGCATCCTTCGCGACGCTCAACACTTCGTAATAATCTCGCTTAGCCATGAATGATCCACTCAAAGTCACGTTGCAAAAGGCAGTCTCGAAACTCCGTCAAGCGACTCCGACGGCAACCGGCTGATTCCGGATGGTGACGACTGGATCGGCACTTACCATTGGCACGGGCAAGTGCTCTTCCCGCAGTAATTCGACGTGTTCGGGCATTCCATATCGTGCCTGATAAAGACAGTCTTCGATCGAGTGCCCAATGCCAGTGAATCCTTCGAGATCCGGGGAGTAAAACCCGAAGAACGTCGGATCGTTGGTGGCCTCGATCACAAGCGAGTACGGCAAATCGATCATGTTAGCCTCCTCACGACACGGCTTATGCCCCTGGAGTGATAATACTAGCATCCAACGCCCAACGGAATACGGGCCGACCACCTCGGTCGGCCCGCTTTTATAATACGTCTCACTCGACGAGAGCGATTACGAGATCGAGCCGGAAATCTTCGATTTCTTGTCGTCTTCGTCGATCTTCGTAATCATCACATCCGTTGTCAGCATCAGCCCGGCGATGCTGGCTGCGTTCGTGAGTGCGGACTTGGTCACAACCAGCGGATCGATGATCCCGGCCTTGAACATGTCCACGTACTCGCCGTTGTTCGCGTTGTAGCCAATTGCTGGGTTCTTTTCCCCGCGCGTCATAACTTCATCGGCGATCACGGCCCCGTCGACGCCGCAGTTTTCGGCAATCGTACGGATCGGCTTGGCGAGTGCGCGTGCCACCAGTTCCGCACCCAGTTTCTCGTCGCCCTTGAGCTTCTCGGCGAGTTCCTGAACGATCGGAATGCACCGGAGCAGTGCCACGCCGCCGCCCGGAACAATGCCTTCGGCCACGGCGGCCCGGGTTGCGTGCAGTGCGTCTTCGACGAGGTCTTTCTGTTGCTTCATCTCGGCTTCGGTGGCGGCACCGACACGGATGATCGCCACGCCGCCGACCAGCTTTGCGAGCCGTTCGGAGAACTTTTCCTTGTCGTAGCTCGACTCGGTCTGGTCCATTTGCGTGCGAATCATCGCGACACGATCTTCGATCGCTTTATCGCGATTCTTGTCGCGCGTTTCACAGATGATCGTGCAGCTTTCTTTGTCAACCGTGACGCGGTCGGCCGTGCCGAGCTGTTCGAGTTCGACGTTTTCGAGCTTGAGACCGAGGTCTTCGCTGATGAACTCGCCACCGGTAAGGACGGCTATATCGCCGAGCATCGCCTTGCGACGGTCGCCGAACCCCGGTGCCTTGACGGCGCAGACGTCGATCAAGCCGCGGAGCTTGTTGACGACGAGCATCGCAAGCGCTTCGCTCTCGACGTCTTCGGCGATAATCAACAGTGGCTTACTCGCTTGGGCGACCTTCTCCAGGAGTGGCAGGAACTCGCGAACGTTCGAGAGTTTCTTCTCCAGAATTAGGATGATCGGCTTTTCGAGTTCGCACTTCAGGTCGGGGCTGTTGGCCGCGAAGTAGGGCGAAATGTAGCCTTTATCGAACTGCATCCCTTCGACGTACTCGACTTTCGTCTCGGACGTTTTGCCTTCTTCGATGGTGATGACGCCTTCTTGGCCGACCTTGAGGATCGCCTCGGCCATCATCTTGCCAACGACGGGATTGTTGTTCGCGGAGATCGTCGCGACGTACTCGACGTCTTCTTCCTTCATCGACTTCGGCGCTTTGGCGAGCACGGTCGTGAGGTATTCAATCGCTTTCGCGACGGCCTTATCGATACCTCGCTTGACGGCCATCGGGTTGGCTCCGGCGGTGATATTCCGCAGGCCTTCCTGATAGATCGCGAGTGCCATAACGGTGGCCGTCGTGGTGCCGTCGCCGGCGACGTCGTTCGTCTTCTGCGCAACCGCATTGACGAGTTTCGCGCCCATGTTTTCGAAGGCGTCGGGGAGTTCGATTTCCTTGGCAACGGTCACGCCGTCTTTGGTGACAGTCGGCCCACCGAAGGACTTGTCGAGGATGACGTTGCGGCCGGTTGGCCCGAGCGTGATGCCGACAGCCCTGGCGAGCTTCTCGGCACCGACGAGCAGCTTCTTCCGCGCGTCGTCGGTATAGAGGAGTTGTTTAGCCATGGTATGAGGATCCTTGTTTTATGTTGTGGAGGAGTATTATTTGCCGACTTTGGCGAGGATATCGCTCTCGCGAAGAATCTTGTATTCCTTGCCGCTGACTTCGACGTCGGAACCGCTGTACTTGCCGAACAGCACAACGTCGCCGACTTTGACGGCGATCGCGGCGCGGGTGCCGTTCTCGTTCAGCTTGCCGGGCCCGACGGAAATCACTTTGCCTTGTTGTGGCTTCTGTTTCGCGTTGTCTGGGAGCAAAATCCCGCCGGAGGTCTTCTCTTCGGCTTCGACTTGCTCGACCACCACGCGGTCGTCCAGGGGCTTGAGTGTCAGCGACGCGACGGCGACCTTATCCGCTTTAGCCATGTGAAAACCCTTAATAGTTGAAAGTGAAACGGTGTGTTTTGTATGTGTTTTTTATGTATGTACAGAAAGCCCACGAACGCAGGTTCGTGGGCCGTTCGCGGGCCGATTACATCATGCCGCCCATGCCACCCATTCCTCCCATGCCGCCGCCCATGCCACCCATCCCGCCCATGCCTCCGCCATCGTGATCGTGATGGTCGCCACCACCCGCCTTCTTCGGCTCGGGGATGTCCGCGATCACGCCTTCGCTGGTCAGCAACAGGCAGGCCACGCTCGCCCCGTTTTGCAGGGCGCTGCGGGTGACTTTCACCGGGTCGATGACGCCCGCCTTACGCAGGTCGCCGTACTCTTCTGTGTCGGCGTTGTAGCCGAAGTTCTTCTCTTTGCCCTTGAGCGTTTTCGCCACGACGACGGTGCCATCGAGGCCCGCGTTCTCGGCGATCATCCGGCACGGCATTTCGAGTGCGCGGAAGAGAACCTTCAGGCCTGCGTCTTCGTCGCCTTCGAGCTTTTGCTTGTCGAGCACCTTGCGTGCTTGAATCAGCGCCACGCCGCCACCGGGGACGATACCTTCAGCGAGTGCCGCACGGGTTGCGTGCAAGCTGTCTTCGTACAGGGCCTTGCGTTCTTTCATCGCGGTTTCGGTGGCCCCGCCGACCTTCACTTGGGCCACGCCGCCCGCGAGCTTCGCCAGACGCTCTTGCAGCTTCTCGCGGTCGTATTCGCTCTCGGTCTTTTCGATTTCCGCACGGATCATATTGCATCGGCCTTCGACGGCCTTTTTATCGACTTTGCCTTCGGTAATCGTCGTGTTCTCGGCGTCGATCTTGACCTTCTTCGCACGGCCCAGGTCGGCCAGTTCGATGTTCTCGATCTGGATGCCGAGGTCTTTGAAAATCGGCCGACCACCCGTGAGGATAGCGATATCTTCGAGCATCGCCTTGCGACGATCGCCGTAGCCGGGGGCTTTGACCGCACAGACTTGCAGAATGCCCTTGAGCTTGTTCAGCACGAGCGTTGCGAGAGCTTCGCCTTCAATGTCTTCGGCGATCAGCACGAGCGGTACCTTCTGCTGGCTGACCTTCTCGAGCAGTGGGATCAGTTGCTTGACGCTGCTGATTTTCTCTTCGTAAATCAGGATGTACGGGTTTTCGAATTCGCAGGTGACGCTGTCTTGGTTGTTGACGAAGTGCGGCGACAGGAACCCACGGTCGAACTGCATCCCTTGCACGACGACGACTTCGGTGTCAGCGGTCTTGCCTTCTTCGATCGTGATGACGCCATCCGCGCCAACGAGCTTCATCGCGTCGGCGAGCTTCTTGCCGATTTCGCGATCGTTGTTCGCCGCGATGCTCGCGACTTCGGTGATTTCCTTGGTATCCTTCGGGTCGATCGTTTCGGCGAGCTTGTGCAGCTCATCGACAACTTTCTCAACGCCGAACTGGATGCCGCGAACGACGGCCATCGGGTCGCTACCGCCCGCGATCGCCTTCAGACCTTCGCGGAAAATGAACTCAGCCAAAACCGTGGCGGTCGTGGTGCCGTCGCCGGCAACATCGTTCGTCTTACTAGCGGCTTCCTTCACAAGCTGCGCGCCCATGTTCTCGAATGGGTCTTGCAGCTCGATATCCTCGGCGACGGTGACGCCGTCCTTGGTAACGGTCGGGCTGCCCCAACCTTTGTCCAACACCGCATTGCGGCCACGTGGCCCGAGCGTCGAACGCACGGCGCGGGCCAACTTGCTGGCACCGGCCAGGAGTTTTTGACGGGCGTCATCGGCGAAGGCGAGTTGCTTGGCGGCCATACCGCGAGTCTCCTGTAAACTTTTGAGAATTTAGGGTAACAGCCAGAGTGCAAACCGTGTGCCCGGAATGACATGCAGAGCGCAAGATGTTGCCAGTGAACGACTTATTTGAACGGCGAAGACGCACAGTCCATCCGTACGATGCCAGGATGGCAGCTTCCGAGTAGGCCGTAGAACCCGGATATGGCAGATCGCTACGATGCATTTTCTCAAATTTGACTTGACGAATACTGCGTATTAGCCAAGACTAATAAGCAAGTTAGTT
>JAYSYI010000052.1:0-7502 GCA_043727665.1 Limnoglobus sp.
GCGAACTCGCAGTTCACCGCGATCCGCGAGCGCGAAACGAGCGCGGCAAATGCGGAGTCGCGCATCAAGCATTCGCGCAACTCCACGACGGTCGAGCCCCTCGGCAACTCCACGGATACCGAAGCGACGCCCGCCAGTTCGCGCATCCCGGCGAACAGATGCACGACGGCGATCACGACTTCGCTTCGTAGGTGCAGGTCACGTTCGTGGTGATGCCGCCGCGCGGCGTCCACGCGGAGCGCACCGCGAGTTTCACCGGCTTCGCCGCGGCGACGAAATCGTCGAGCAATCGGTTCGTGATCTGCTCGTAGTAGATGCCCTGATTCCGGTAGCGCTGGAGGTAGAGTTTCAGCGACTTCAGCTCGACGCAGACCGGGCCGGGCGTGTAGGTGTAGGTGATGGTCGCGAAGTCGGGTTGACCCGTGAGCGGGCAGACGCTCGTGAACTCGGGGCAGATGATCTCGATCGTATAATCGCGGCCGATGCTCGGGTTCGGGAACGTATCGAGTTGATCGGCCGACGGCGTTTGCGTGAAATCCATGCGAAGAACCCGGTGTGTGCGTGCGATTGTCTGCTGTCAGTCTTAGGCCAACCCGCACGGCGATTCCACGTGGGTATTTTGCATCGTCGCGAACCCGCTAAACTATCTCTTTGTCTTGTTCGCCTCTATCCCTCACGATTACCTGGAGATTATCGATGCCCAAGCTGAACCAAGTCAACGCCATCGTTTCGGGGCGGAAGGCGGAGTGCGAGAAGGCGATTACCGAGATGTACAAGCTGATTCAGAAGGATCAGTTATTCAACGGACGCGAACGCACCTACCGGCCCACCGATGAAGTCAACGGCCAGAAACAACCCCCGGAATCGCAGCGAGTACAACAGCGTGCCGACGATTTAATCCGGCAAGCGGTCGCGAAGTGGGCCGAGCTTTGGAACCTCATTTACACGCAAGATCTCGGCAACCAACAAGCGAAAGCCGACGTGATCGTTGCGGACAAAGTGCTGCTGTCGCAAGTACCCGTGACGTTCCTATTGTTCCTCGATAAACAAGTAAACGATCTAGAAACGTTCATCTCGAAGTTGCCTACGCCGGACCCGGCGGAGGAATGGTCGCACGACGCGAACTCGGGATTGTTACGCAGCAAATCCACCGAGAGTTTGCGGACCTCGAAGGAACCGACCGTCATCGTGAAATACGAAGCGACGAAGGATCACCCCGCCCAAACGGAACTATTCACCAAAGACGTTCCTGTCGGCACCTGGACGCAAATCCTCTACACGGGAAGCCTCACTACCGACCGCAAAAACGCGATTCTCGATCGCATCAAAAAGCTACAAGAAGGCGTGAAACTGGCCAAGGAGCAGGCGAACATGCAAGAAGTCGAGCGCCAGAAAATCGCCGATGCGTTCTTCGCATACGTTTTCGGCGTGTAAAAGAGGCTGGACCCGCAAACGGTCTTACTTGCACGCAGGAAGGTTCACGCGATGGCTGCGGAACGTGCGACGGCACTCGTGATTCGTGGCACCGACTGGAGCGAAACCAGCCGGATTGCGACGCTATGGACGCGTGAGTTCGGCAAGATTCGCGCTCTCGCTAAGGGTGGGCGACGGCTGAAATCGAACTTCGAGAGTGCGTTCGACTTGCTTTCCGTCTGCGACATCATGTTTTTGCGGAAGGCCCATGGCGGGCTGGATCTCCTCACCGAAGCGCGGGTTCGCGAACGGTTCCCCGAACTGCGTTCGGATCTGCGTTCGCTTTACCTCGGGTATTACGTCGCGGAACTGCTGTCCGATGGCACATTCGACTACGACCCGCACCCGACGCTGTTCGATGCCGTGTTGGCCACGCTTCGTGGCCTGAGCAACCCCGCAACCGACCGTTGGGCGACCGCTTCGGCGTTTGAGCTTGTTTGGCTCCGCGAACTCGGATATTGCCCGCGCTTCGAGACCTGCGCCGCCTGTGGCACCGCACTCGTGCCCCAACCGGGTAGCGATCGCGTCGTTTACAGTGCGGCAACGGGTGGCGTCATCTGCGAGGCGTGCGTGTCGTCGGTTTCGGACCGGCGAACGCTCACCGTCGAAAGCTGGCGGGCGCTCTTACGGCTCGCGGCGGGCGATGAATCGACGCTGTTGCCCGCCGTACGACGCCAAGTGCGTTCGCTACTCGGGCAGACGGTCAGCGGGATTCTCGGACGGCGACCGAAAATGTTGAGCTACATCGATGCCGCAGGGCTTGGGTGACGGACGGAAGTTGTCTTTACGAGGGTGGGCATGGTTACCGATCGATATCGAATGCGACACCGTGTTGCGGTTTTCGCTACCCTCACTGTCGTGGCGATGACCGGCTGCCAAGCCTACAAAAGCGTGAAGGCGAAGACGTACCAAACGGCACGTTCGCTCGTGACGAGTTCGTACGACGACCCGAACGTCGACCGCAAGATGGCCGACGCCGAACAGCGCTTCGAAGCGGGCGAATTTGCTTCCGCACGGAAGATTCTGAACGAACTCGCCGGTAACACGCTGAACCCGGAACTGCTTTCGGAGAAGGCGCGATTCCTCGAAGCCGAGTGTTTCCGCAACGAACGCAAGTACCCGGACGCCGTCGATACTTATCACAAAATGCTCGTCGATCACTCATCGGGGCCGTACCGCGAACGGGCGTGCCAGGAAATCTTCAAGATCGCCGACTATTGGCTCGACGACACCCGCGCGGAAATCCAAGCCGCACAAGAAGGCGAAAACGTCTTCAAGCGACGCATGACGCGGCTTTTCCGCGTCGATCGCACCAAGCCGAATCTGGACGTCGAAGGGCGTGCGCTTCAGGCCCTCGAGCACGTTCACACGAACGACATCACCGGGCCGCTTGCGGATAAAGCGCTGTTCTGGTCCGGTTACGTGAACTTCTACCGTGGCCGTTATGAAGAAGCCGACCAGCATTTCAGCATGTTGATCGAAATGCATAAAGACAGCCCGCTACGGCCGACGGCGACCGAACTCGCGATCATCAGCAAAAATAACAGCACGGGCGGCGCGGTCTACGATGGCCAGAAAGCCGCCGAGGCGCTCCAGATGGTCCACCATGCGGAAGCCTCGATGCCGGAGTTCAGCAGCGAAGAGAAATCGGGTTTCCTGTCGCGGCAGAAACTCGCGATCCGAATGCAACAAGCCGAAAAAGACTACAAAACCGCCCAATACTACGAGCAAACGCGACACCCTGGCTCCGCGTACTTCTACTACGAAATCGTGCGACGCCGGTATCCCGGTACGAAGTATGCAGACCTCGCGACCGCACGGATGGACCAGATCCGCGGGCGCGCAGAAGCCGATGCCGCCGCCCCGCCATCGGAAAGCACGTTCGGCACGGTGAAAAAGCAACTCGACCGGTTAGTCGGTAAGCCGTTGCCCGAAACGGGCGTCACCAACGCGAGCGGATCGGTGCCGATCCCCAACGATCCCGGCCCCGGACAGCAACAACAACAGAGGTAGGCGAAATGCGAGTCTACTTGTTGATCGTGGCAATCGCTGCCACTGCATTCGTTGGGTGTCAGAGCGGTGGGAATGTCTCGTTGTTCGGTTACTCGACGGCTCCGCCGTTCGATCCGAACATTAAGACTGTGTATGTACCCGTGTTCAAAAACACTGCGTTCCAGACGACGCCGAACCGAGATATCGAAGTCGATCTTACGGCCGCGATCATTCGGGAAATCCATTCCCGAAGTACGATGCGCGTCGTATCGGATCGCGAGAGTGCCGACACGGAACTCCTCGGCACGATTTATAACATCGAAAAGGGCATCTTCAACCGGACGCAACAGAATCATGCTCGCTACGCGGAAATTACCGTATCGGCCAACATCGTTTGGCGCGATATGCGAACGGGCCGCGTGTTGTCAAACCGACGTCCGTTCGGTGTGACGGCTATGCCTGCCGTTCCGTTCGACCCGAGCCTACCACCACCCGACCCCGTGCTCGTGAAGGAAATCGCTCTGCCCGTGAAAGTGGTTTCGACCGGACGCCTGATACCCGAACTCGGGGAAACGAACGCAACCGCGAATAAATTGGCCGTCGACACAATGGCCAAACAGATCGTGAACATGATGGAAATCGCGTGGTAACAACCGTTTGCCCGCCGCTCGTTTGGAAATGTGCCGACCGGCAATACGATTGCCGGTCGCGTGCTCTCGTGCTCGGTATCCTCAACGTCACGCCCGATAGTTTCTCCGATGGCGGCCAATTTTTCGGCCCCACACACGCCGTCGAACGCGGGTTGCAAATGATCGCCGAGGGGGCGGATATCCTCGATATCGGCGGCGAATCGACGCGCCCTGGTGCCGATCCCGTTTCGCTCGACGATGAACTTTCGCGGGTAATCCCGACCGTCCGCGAACTCGCGAAACGCACGGGGGTGATAATCTCCGTCGACACATCGAAGGCCGAAGTGGCGCGGCAATCGCTCGATTGCGGCGCGAAAATCATCAACGATGTCACCGGGTTGTGCGGCGACCCCGATATGGTTTCGGTCGTGGCTAAGTATCGTGCGGGGGTAGTCGTCATGCATATGCAAGGCACGCCGACGACGATGCAGGCGAACCCGGTTTACGCGAATGTGGTCGACGATGTGGCCACGTTTTTCACGACGCGACTTCGCCACTTAACCGATGCGGGGATCGACCCCGAAACGATTGCGATCGATCCGGGTATCGGCTTCGGCAAGACGCAAGAACACAATCTGGCACTGCTCGCGAACCTGGAACGGGTGAACGCGGTGGGCCGTCCACTCTGCCTAGGTGTGTCGCGAAAAGGCTTTATGGGAATCATCACCGGTCGCAACCGAGCCGAGCGCCTGGCCGGTTCGCTGGCCGTCGCGTGCTTCAGTCTCGCACGCGGTTCCTCGCACATCCTTCGCGTTCACGACGTGGCGGCGACAGTCGATGCCGTCAAATTATCCGCCGCCATCGATGCGTTCCGCGAAAATTAAACGCTTGCCGTTTCCGGTTCCATTTCGTCTGCCGTGGCATCGGTCGCTGGCGCTGCGACTTCCACATCCGCGACGGGTGCTTCGACAACGGGCGCGGCGAAGAATTTCTTCGTCTCGTCCATCGATCGCTCGATCGTATTTTTGATCTCGGCGATGGTGTGCGCGAGTCGATCGATGTCGCCTTTGCGGCGCTCGGTGATCGCGTGCAATTCCTTTTGCAGGTGATCGATCTTCGTCGCAATTTCGTGGAACTCGGGCGGCGTGGCTTGGATCGCTTCGAGTTGGTGCGCCACGGTATGGCGTAGCGATTCGAGCGCCGCCTTCGGCGTCATCGAACTGAGCAACCAGCCACGACCTTTATCGGTGATTTGCACGAACGACGTGGGCGTTTTGGGAGCCTTCTTCGGTGGCTTCGGGTCCGCAACGGTTTCGAGGTACCCGTGCGATTCGGTGGCAGTGTGCGTGAGGACTTCCGACGCGGACACTTTCAACGGCTTACCCGCCGCGAGTGCCTTCAGAACCAGTTTGCGTACGGCTTCGGCCGTCTTTTTATCGAGAGTTTCCATAGCTTCTCCGTTCGAATTCGAGTGATACCGAATCCGCTATGGTATACGGGCGTTACGATTTGCCCACTGTTTCTGCTTAAACTGGCGGGGATCGGCTGTCTTCGTAAAGGGCGATCTTTTCGAGCCGCCGTGCGTGACGGCCTCCGTCGAACGCCGTTTCCAGCCACGACTTGACGATGCGTTCCATGAGTTCGTCGCCGATCAGATCGGCCGATAAGCACAATACGTTAGCGTTGTTGTGCGAACGACTCAGTTCCGCATCGATGACGTCGCGGCAGTTGACCGCACGAATCCCGGAGACTTTGTTCGCCGCGATGCACATACCGTGGCCGGTCGCGCAGATCAGCACGCCGCGATCCGCACTTTGAACCGACACCGCTTCGGCGACGCGCATGGCGTAATCGGGGTAATCGACGCCGACGCCGGCCGGGCCGATGGCTCCGTGGTCCATCACGCTGTGCCCGATCCCTTCGAGAAGGGCGACGAGGCGCAGTTTGGCATCTAACCCACGATGATCGTTCCCCACGGCAATTCTCATGTCGCCAGCCATTCCTTGGAAAGTCGGTCGAGTTGAGCGACAATCACCCGCGCACATTCGCGGTAATCTTCGATATTGCCACCGATCGGGTCGGGGATATCGATCTCTTCGGACAACAGCATTGGCACCGGGCCGACGTTCGGATATTGCATCATTAATAGCGTGAGATGGCTCTGCGTCATCGCGATGATGTTCGACGCTTCAGCGAGCATCTCGGGGTTCACGGGGCGGCTGCGATGGTTCGACAAATCGACGCCATATTCGTGGGCCACATCGACCGCACCTTCACTGGCCGCATCGCCATAGCCCGCCATCACGCCCGCCGACTGCACGAGGTAACCGTGGGCGGGCAGGTGGTCGATCGGGATGCCGAGATGATCCGAAAGGATCTTTTTGAATAGCACCTCGGCCAGAGGGCTACGGCACGTGTTGCCAGTACAGACAAACAGCACCGAGCGCACGGGAACGTATTCCCCCGTAACTTTCACTTCTTCCGCCAGCAAATCCAAAGCCATAACGCACGCCCACTTCGGTGGAAACCCTGTCGTATCTATCTCAGTGTACGAAACGCACTTTTCGCGAACAAGTTAAGAACGCCGCGTTCGTGGGACTGCGGAAAGTTTGTGGACACCTATCCGTCACTTCAGTGAGATGCGGCACTACTTCCGTTGCGAAAGGTATTCGAGTAAATCCGCGGCCTCTTGTGCGGTGAAGTCGCGTAACAACCCGGCGGGCATCAGCGAGATTCGCGAGGCGTCGATCGATTCCAGATCGTCCGCAGCGACCGTAATGAGCTTGTTCAGCGCGTCCTTTAACACGATGGTTTTCGCGTCGCGCTTCACGAGCAACCCCGTGTACGCTTGCCCCGATAGCGTGCGAACCTGGTACGACTGGTATGTCAACTCGATTCGCCGCGAGGGTTCAAGGATGCTTTCGAGCAGATTTTCGCGCGTGCGGGTTTTGCCGATCTGCGATAAGTCCGCGCCGATTTCGATGCCTTTGCCTTCGATTTTGTGGCAAGTCATGCACTGGCTTTTGGTCGCCGTGAACAGCACCTGCCCGTTGGCGGCATTGCCCGTGAGTGCCAGAATCGCGCGCGGTCGGGGGTTCGCACCGAGCATCTTCGGCTTGCCGTTCGATGGCAAATAGCCTTCAAACAAGTCGCGAACGTGCCCAGCGGGTAACGCGGCCACCACGGGCATTAGGTCTTTCACTTCGCCCTTCGTCAGCTGCTTTTCGCCGATGTTTCGTGCGAGTGCGAGTGCGTGAATCGGATTCGCGAGCGATTTCGCGTAGCCGGCCGCCGTGCGTTCGTTTCGCAACGTATCCGCTGGCTCCGTGGTGTGTGGCAACCCAGCAATCCACTTGCGAACGAGCGACAGCCCCGCTTCGTCGGGGAGTTCGGCCCCCATGTGTGGCA